>JAKBCQ010000144.1 GCA_021807585.1 Planctomycetota bacterium
CGATCGACGTCGACGATTTGGATGCGCGGATCGAGTCGCTCGACGAACGGGTTCAAGAATTGGAATCGCGGCGCGACATGGCGATTGAGTCGAGTGCTCGCGAGCTCGAGTGGATCAAATTGCATTCGACGGGCGAGGGCGCCGCGGGCGATCGGCAACGGCTCGAGGAGATTCGCGCCGCGATCGCGCTCGAAGTCGACAGCTACGCGACGATCAAGCCTGCTCAGGCGATTTTGCGGAAGGCGATCGAGCGGTATCGCGAGCGCAACCAAGGCCCCGTCGTCAAGCATGCGTCACATTTGTTTCGAAAGATCACGCTTGGATCCTTTGAAGAATTGCGGGTCGATTACGACGAAAAAGACAAGCCCGTGCTCGTAGGCGTTCGTAAGGGAGGGGGCGCGTTATTAACGGTTGATCAGATGAGCGAGGGAACGCGCGATCAATTGTATTTGGCGCTTCGGCTCGCTTCGCTTGTGAACATTGTCGAATCGCGAGCGAATCCGCCGTTTCTGGTCGACGACATCCTCGTCAATTTTGACGACGAACGCGCCGGGGCGACTCTCGCGATCCTCGCCGATCTTTCCCGCGTTACGCAGGTTTTGTTTTTCACGCATCACGAGCATTTAATCGAAATCGCGCGGAAGCGACTCGAGTCGGAAGTTTACAGCGTTCATCGCCTGGAATCGAGCGGCTGAGTCGCGCCGACGCGTTCACGATCATCCCTCGATGCGGATCGAGTTATGTAACCGTGCTGGACATAGCCCGCCGGGATCTCGATACGCCGATCCGATCAGAAGAAGACCTGAAATCGCAGCCAGATCATATCGGTCGACGCCGCGAATTTACCCGGACCCATGATCACGGGATTGGCGAACACCGCGTGCTGCCAGTCGAGATAGATACGCGTGTAGAAGTTCAGATACCAGTTGAGGCCGATATCGGTGGCGCCGACTCGATCGGACCAGAGATTCGGGTCGGCGAATCCCGCGGTGAAAATGTTTTTGCTGAAGCTCATCGTGCTGTACCGCGCGAAGACCTCGACCGCGCCGGGTTGGAATTTGCCGCCGGGCTTGAGGAAGTCGAAATTGAAATCGTTGTGCGGCTTGACGACGTTCACCCGCCGCGTGAGCTGCTCGCCCGTGAGAAAGTACGACGCGGTGACGTTATAGCCGCTGACGTTGATCGGCGTCGTCGTGGTTGCGTTCACGGTGCTGTATCCGGCGGTCGATCCGCCGTATTCGGCGAAGAGGAAGAAGCTTTTGTAAAACCAGGCGATGTCGGCGGCCCACTGGTGTAGTTCTCCATGTTCAATCACGTTTTGATTCAAAGAGAGGAACGTGGGAGAAACGCTCGCCGTTCCAGTCGATGACAATTCGTTGGCGGTTTGGAACCGATCGACATAGGGGGGTTGATCCTCATAGCCCGTGCGGAACGATCCACCCATGTTAAAATATTGGAATGCTTTGAACCGCTCGGATTTCAAAAAGGGGCGCATCTGAAAATATCCGAAGAGATCTTTGGGGCTTTTGGCGATCTCGTACGACTTTCTGCCGCCGTCGAACGCCCCCACCGCGTAGCTCAGCCGTTCTCCGAACAGCTCGCCCAAAAACATCGCTCCATATTCGCGGTTGCCGTCGTAATTGCCCGCGTAGATCGATCGTTCGGGAGCGATCAAATCGCCTTCGGAGATCGAAAAATCCTCGTAAAGATAAGGGGTCTTCATGCGACCGATTCGAAACTTCAGCCGTTCGTCATATCGTATGCTAATAAACATATCGTAAAAATCGACAGGTTCGTAACCGTGATCCATCATCGTATAAAAGCCGATGTGTTTGGTAAGATCGCCCGTGAAATACCAACGTTCGCGGGGGATGAGGAACTGAGACTGAAGGGTTCCCTGATTGCGCACGGGAAATCCGCGGAAATCGGTCTGGGTTAAATTGTGGAATTGGACTTTGAATTCCTTGTCGGCGGAGGTGAATTCCAATCCTTCGGCGAACTCGACATTGGCGTGATGCTTGACGGGCTTCTGATCGGGTCCTTCTCGACCTTGCAGTTCGCGTCGATCGGTTCCGCGCGAGCCGATCGCGGGCTGCTGTTCGGGATTGGTGCGACCGCCGGTTCCTTGTGCGCCTTCGCCGCTTCGATCCATTCGGTTGATCCGCGCCGCGGAACCCGGTGGAGGAGTCGTTGCGGAAGGGGACGCGGCGGGTGCTGGAGGCCCGACCGGTGTTACACCGCGTTGAATCCTCCCCTGAGAACCTTCGCCTGGGAGTTGCTCTGGATCGACGGGTACGACTTCCGAATTCACATCGGGAATGGGAGACGGCCCCTGCCCTGGTTCGCCGCCGGCCTCTTGTGGAAGGAGTGGAACGAGAACGCCGACTGCTTGGGCGTTATTGGGTTCTAACGCACGTCGCTCGACGGTTCCTGGAGCGACCGAATCCTGGCCGGGTTCATTGGGCGAAGCGTTCGGCGAGGGATTGCCTGGAATCGATGCGGCGGGTGAGGGATTGCCTGGAATCGATGCGGTCGGCTGTTGAACGAGAGGATTAGTCTGACCGGTTTCTCCCGGCCCTCGGGCCGGCTTCGGCCGACCGGGGCGAGCGAGCCCGGCCGGGTCGGTCGATCTTCGGCTCGCGGTCCTGGTGTTCGAACTCGATTGCCGCTTTCCATCGGGGGCGGAATCGGGCACGCGCCGGGAAAGATCGTCATATTTTCGTAACAATTCCTCATTTTGAGATTGCAATTGTCGCGTATGTTGTTCCGACAACTGATTGCGTTGTTCCAATCGTTGGTACGCTTCTTCCATCTTGCGGAGCCGCTCTTCCAGGGAAGAGGCCGCGGAAGGTTGGGGATTCATTGCGGCCGCGGAAGTCGTGCGACCTGGAGCGATCGGATTTTGAGCCGCGTTGAAGGTTTGTGGAGGGCCTGCGTCGCCGATCCGGGGAGGGGCGGCGTCGCCGACGGTTCCAGCGGTCAGTACGGTTCGTGCATGTTGAGGTTGTATTGGTTGAGGCGGGATCGGCTTTGGGTTTGCGGGCGGTTTTACGCCTTTCGTCCGCGTCGAGGATGAAGATTTGGCGATAATCGGTGGGGCTTGCGGCGGCTTGGGAGCGGCGATAAATGGCGGGGGCTCATCGGCCGCGGGGGGATCCTGCGCCTTGGCGCCGGCCACCCATCCGCCGACTAAGCAAGCGAGAAGGAGGGATCGCTTCCACCGTTGTGGAGGACGATTCCGCTCAGGCTTCATTTGCCTCGCTCCTCATCAGCTATTTGGGTTTCCATCAACCGAATTCTCTTGGGCTCGGATCCGTGTCCGCGGCGTCTTTCACCGATCGAGAGATGCCTATTGTGGACGAAGCTTCGACGCGCTTGCGGAATTCGAGACATTCGTCGACGCGACGAATGGCGAGCAAGCGTGAGGTAAGTTCGAAAATGAGAGACGAACTATTCGTTGAATATTCATGCCTTGATTCGGCAAGGACGATACGGTCGGTCGCCGGTCGCCGGGCCGCCGTCGTCGCGGCGGTATCGAAAGAGACAATTCACGGGAAATCGTTGAAGAAATGGAGGTTGATCACTGCGCCTTGAGGGTTCACGCCCGAGGCGAGCGATCTCAACCAAGGGGAGAAGAATGACAACTGTGAGCGGAATCGACCGCTCACGCGTTGAAAGTTCTTCATTCCACAATTGATGGGCGGATTCTTTCGAGAACTTGACGTTGCGTCAAGGCCGAATTACCCGGTCTTCGAGGATTAGATCCAAGCGATCGAGTAAAAGCCGCCGATAGTTAACGGATTGACCCGACGCGAGTTGAAGCGAATCGATCCGACGCTTCGCGAGCTGAAACGATGGACGATCGCAACGAATGGTAAGTCGAAATGATGCGATTCGGCGTCGCGGTAAGCGAAATGAACGTGTCGATTGAACGAAACCACGGTTGGTATCGAAATAAGGAATGAAGGTTGCGTGAACTATTCGTTGACGTCATGTTGAATCGAGATTACGATTGAGGTAAGGAATCATCCGTTCGTTTCACTGTGTGAATTCCTTCGGCATAGCGACCGATTTGATCGTCGCGGCGGGGAGGAAGATCGGATCTCGGATCGACTCGTTTCGCCCACCGACCACGCCCGTTTTTGGGAGGTCACTTCGCATGTGTTTCGGCCATGAGAGTTCATACCGGCTGTTTCGTTCGGTTTCGGCGATGTTGGCGATTCTCACGGGGATCGGCTGGATCGCGGTCGACGCGGCACGCGCCGAGCCCGATCCGAATTCGTACTGGAACGTGAACGACGTACACGCCGGGATGAAGGGTGAAGGCTGGACGGTATTGGTGGGAACGAAGCCCGAGAAGTTCACGGCCGAGGTGCTGGGGGTTCTTAAGGACGTCAATCCTGGTCGCGACATGGTGTTATGTCGGTTGAAGGGGTGCGATCTTGAGCACGCCGGGATTGTTCAGGGGATGAGCGGAAGCCCGATATACATCGACGGTAAGTTATTGGGTGCGGTCGCTTACGCGTGGGAGTTTGCCAAGGATCCGATCGCGGGGGTGACTCCGTTTTGCCAGATGGTTCAGTTTGTTCGATCGAGCGACAAGCGGATCGCGGCTGAGGCGGGGGGTAAGGAGGGCGCCGCGGGGGGCGATTCGCCGAGGTCCGCGATGCTTGGTCGGATTGAGGACGATTTACTTGTGGTTGATTCCGCCGGTCCTCGCCCCGGCGCGGCGTTGACCGGCGCGACGGCGGCGGGCGGCGGGGGTATGGCGGGGATGCGGGCGATCGGCACGCCGCTTTCGGCGCGTGGATTTTCGCCGCGTGCGACGGCTTTTTTGAACGATCGGCTTGGACCGTTGGGGATGGCCGCGGGTCCCGGGGGCGGGGCGACGGATCAAATCATCAAAGAAGAAGGAGATAAACCGTTCGTCCCGGGAGCGCCGCTGACGATCGCGATGGTGACGGGGGATTTCGATATTTCGGGAATCGGTACCGTGACGCACGTCGAGGGGAATCGCGTGTACGGTTTCGGACATCCGATGCTGGGGCTGGGAACGTGTGATTTACCGTTAATGACGGGATATATTCACACTGTTTATCCGCGAGCGAGCGTGAGTATGAAGATGGGATCGCCGCTTAAGATCGTGGGCGTGTTGGATACCGACGTAAGCACTTGTGTCGCGGGTCGAATCGGTCCCAAGCCCGATTTGCTGCCGATGTCGGCGCTTGTGAAGGTGGGACGGTATTCGGAGCCGAAGACGTTTCATGTGCAGATCGTCCGCGAGCCGAATTTATTGCCGACGTTCGTCATGTCGGTGCTGGCGAACGCGATTGACACCGAGGGGAATCTTCCCGAGGAATTCACGGCGAATTTGAAGGCGACGATCAAGCTTAAGGATCAGCGGTCGATCGCGATTGAGGACCGGCTGAGCGGGGCGCGGTTTTCGGGTCCGATGGGGGCGCCGTCGCTCTTTGGGACGATCGCTGCGACGGTCAATCTGTTATCGCGGAACGACATGGCGCCGGTGCGGATCGAATCGATCGATTGCTCGATCGAGATCGAACGCGGCAGGACCGACGCGACGATCGAAGCGTTCCAGGTCGATTCGGATCGGCTCGAGCCGGGTCAAACGCTCAAGGGGACGGTTATTCTCAAGCCGTTCAAAGCGGAACGCGTCGCCGTTCCTGTGACGCTCGCGCTTCCCGCGGATCTCCCCGAGGGAAAATACGAGGCGACGGTTTGCGACGTCGTCAACGCGATCCGCCGCACGCTCCACGACGAGCCTCGATTGATGTCGCCGACGAGTCTCAACGGCGTGCTCGAGATCATCCGGCTTCAAACCGAGGTGAAGCATACCGAACTTTCGATGCGACTGGCGCTTCGCGATCAGGGGATCGCGATCGAGGGTCGGCCGCTGCCGAATCTTCCCTCGAGCGTTCGAGCCGTGTTTTTGAACTCGAAACAATCGTCCGAAACCCCGGTTCATTCCGAACTCGTGGTCTCGACAGGAACGCCTTATGTGATCGAAGGGACGCGTTCGTTGCGGATCGAGGTCGTCAAGAACCGAGCCGTGACGACGAACGATTAATATTCGGACGGTGCGCCGCGATCTCGGAAATGATCGCGGCCTCTTTTTTTATTCCATATGAACAAGTATTAATTCAAAGAGTATTTTATGCCGATGACGTGGAAAAAGCTTGCGAAGGCGTCGATCAAGACCGAACGGCGTTTTGCCGTCGAGGGTTCGGCCTGGGCGGCGGGGCCGGCGTCAGGTCGATCGACGGCGGTTGATTCTTTGATTCGAGTCGGCGGTCGCCGTTTTTTTTGGAATCGGATCGGGGTCTCGGCGACGGTTTTGGCGGTTTTGGCGGGCTTGACCGCGACGGCGCGGGGGTCGAAGGTTGAAACGTGGAAGGTGGATAATCAGGCGTCGTTTTTCAAGGGGAAGCGTGAGCGGGTGATCGTCTCGGATACGGGGCGCGTTCGGCTGAGCCTTGGGCTCGCGGGGGATCACGCCAAGGGGCTGAGCGCGCGGCGTGTTTGGAAGCTCGCGCGGACCGACGACGGTTCGATTTACGCCGCGACAGGGGACGAGGGGAAGGTTTTCAAGCTCGTGCCCAAAACCGACGCGTGGACGACCGTACTCGACGCCGCCGATACCCAAATCTTTAGCCTTGCGGTTCTAGCCGACGGCAAGGTGATGGCTGGAACGGGCGCCGGAGGGCAGGTGATCGACGTCACCTCG
>JAKBCQ010000145.1 GCA_021807585.1 Planctomycetota bacterium
GATTCCCGCGATGGCGCGGATCGTGGTCGTCTTGCCCGCTCCGTTGGGGCCGACGAGGCCGAGGATGCCGCCGGGCTCAACCCGGAATGAAAGCCCGTCGACCGCGATCGTCGTCTGATAATGCTTGTGAAAATCCTCGACGACGATCGACATATCCGCTCCTCGTTCGTGGCACAAAGACCCCCTATAATTTACAATAAGGGCGACGCGAGATGAAACGGTCGAACGGTTCGATTCGCGGACTCGATCGCGGTCGGCGGGTTCGATCTACAGCGTCGATCGGGCGATTCTCCATTCAAGGCGGTCCGAACCGATGACGATATCCAACGGTCGAATCCTCGTCGTCGACGACGACGAGATGAATCGCGACATGCTTTCTCGAAGGCTGCTGCGGAAAGGTTTTGATGTCGAGACCGGCCGCGACGGCGCCGAGGCGCTCGCGAAGATCGCCGCGGGATCTTTCGACCTGATTCTGCTCGACGTGATGATGCCCGGGATCGACGGAGTCGAGGTGCTGCGTACGATTCGTCGCGAGCGGACGCTTTCGGAACTTCCCGTCATCATGGCGACGGCGCGCGATCAAAGCGAGAATGTCGTCGCGGCTCTCGAAGCCGGCGCGAACGATTATGTGACGAAGCCGATCGATTTTCCCGTCGTCCTCGCTCGGGTGCAAACGCAACTTGCTCTTAAACGCGCAATGGACGAGATCCGCAGGCTCGAACGAAACGTCGAGGAACAGAATGAGGTTCTTGAAACGACGAACCGTAAGCTCGCGACGGTGAACAACCGGATGCGTCGCGATCTTGACGCCGCGGCCAAAATACAACGTGCGTTTCTGCCGCGATCGCTCCCCGAAACCAAAGCGGCGCGGTTCTCGTGGCGATACCTGCCGTGCGACGAGCTCGCGGGGGACGGATTGAATATTTTTATGCTAGATCATGAACATATTGGGTTTTATGTGCTCGATGTGAGCGGCCACGGGGTCGCATCGGCGTTGCTTTCGGTGACGATCGCCAAGCTGCTCAATCCCGACGTCTCGGTTTCGGATTTACTCGTCGAGCTCGATCCCGCGACGGGCGCCGAGCGGATCAACCCCCCTTGCGACGTCGTCGCGCGGCTGAACCGCCATTTTCCCTGGGATCCAGAAACCGAACAATATTTCACGATTCAATACGGCGTACTGGATACGACGAAGGGGGAATTGCGGATCGCTTCGGCGGGACATCCCAGCCCGGTGCTGGCGCGGTCCGAGGTCGCCGCGGCGATCGTCGACATTCCAGGGCTTCCCGTCGTGCTCGACGAAGACGCCGAATTCGTCGAAACGTCGATTCCGCTGGGTCGCGGCGATCGCGTCGTCCTCTATTCGGACGGCGTGCACGAGACGATGGACGACGGCGGACGGATTTTCGGTCAAACTCGGCTAATCGAAACGCTCGAACGCAAACGGTCGGTTCCCCTCGACGATCAAATGAGCGAGCTGCTCGAGGAAATCACTCGCTTCGCGGCGTCGGCGGGTTTCCACGACGACGTATCGATTCTCGCGCTAGAATATCTTGGCGCGAATTCATAAATATTCAATCAAAATGATTTATTCAAGGCGGTTCCGATGCGGACGCTCAAATCGCGGATTCTCTTCAATCATATGCGGCTGGTGGGGGTGCTTGCGGTGGCGATGATCGTCACGGTTTATAATTCTTTTGTGATCAGTAAATCGATCAGCAAGATTCTTGAAAGTAATTATATTAGCGTGCGTGCGGCGAGGGAGATGAAAGACTCGCTTTCGCGCATGAATATCGCGTCGCTTGAATATCTTGGGACGGGGTCGTGCTGCACCGAGAACGAGCTTTTGCGGCAGGAGAAGCGATTCGACGACGCCTTCGCGCTCGAGTTGAAGAACCTGACCGAGGCGAGCGAAGCCGAACTTGTGGAGTCGATCCGAGTCGATTACGCGCGTTATCACGCGGCGCTTCGGAGCTTTCTTCATTCGGATCACGAGGTAGTCGCGGCGGCGGCGCGGCGAACATATCTATCGACATTGAAGCCGTTGTTCAACGGGATCGTCGATCAAGAGAATAAGTTGGCGACGATGAATCAGGAGGCGATGTATCGGATCGACGACGACGTGCGCGACCGCGCGAGCCGAGCCGCGTGGACGAGCGTGGCGCTTACGATCATTTCGATCGCACTCGCGTTCCAGCTTTCGCGGGTGATGGTGAGGCGGTCGCTCGTACCGCTTAAAACGCTCGCCGATCAGGCCGAGCGGATCGGAACGGGGTCGTTCGATGAACGGATCACTCCCGAGCGCGACGACGAGATCGGCGTGCTGGCGCGGTCGCTCAATTCCATGGTTGATCAGATCCGAACGCGTAATCGCAAGCTCGCCGAGAGCAACGACGAGCTGCGGCGATCGCGCGAGGAGGCCGAGGCCGCGAGCCGCGCCAAAAGCTCGTTCCTCGCCAACATGAGCCACGAACTGCGCACGCCGATGAACGCGATCATCGGTTACGGCGAGATGCTCGTCGAGGAGGCGCGCGATCGCGGCCAAAACGACCTCGTTCCCGACCTCAAAAAAATCCAGGACGCCGCCAAACATTTACTAGCGCTTATTAATGATATCTTGGATCTTTCGAAGATCGAGGCGGGCCGGATGGGGCTGTTCATCGAGGAGTTCGACGTCGCCGAGACGGCGAGGGGTACGGCCTCGACCGTCGAACCGCTGATCGGCAAGAAGAACAACACCCTCGTCGTCGCGGTCGACGGCGACGTCGGAACGATGCACGCCGATCAAACAAAGGTGCGCCAATGTTTGATTAATCTTTTAAGCAACGCCGCCAAGTTTACCGAGAACGGCGTGATCACGCTTTCTATCAAAAGGAAGTTGATGGGATCGAACGATTGGATCGCGTTCGGCGTCGCCGACACGGGGATCGGCATGACGCATGAACAGATCGAGATGCTGTTTCGTCCGTTCACCCAGGCCGACGCCTCGACGACGCGCAAATACGGCGGAACGGGGCTGGGACTGACGATCACGCGACGATTTTGCCAGATGATGGGGGGCGAGGTGACCGTCGAGAGCGAGCCGGGGAAAGGATCAACGTTCACGATCACGATCCCCGCGGTCGTGCGTGAGCGTCGCCTCGAACCCGAACCCGAGCCCGCGGCGGCCGCTTCGGCGAGCGATGAAATCGTCGACTCCGAGCCCGACTCCAAAGACGCGCGGATCGTCCTGGTGATCGACGACGACGTCGCGGTCCGCGATCTGATGCGGCGCACGCTGCACAGGCAGGGCTTTCACGTCGAAACCGCGTCGACCGGCGACGCGGGCTTGCGGCTGGCGCGCGAACTTAAGCCCGATTTGATCACGCTCGACGTGATGATGCCGGCGCTCGACGGCTGGGGCGTCCTCGCCGCGCTCAAGGCCGACGCCGAACTCGCGTCGATCCCCGTCGTCATGATGACGATCGTCGACGACCGCAACGTCGGCTTCGCGCTCGGAGTCGCCGATTATCTCGTCAAGCCGATCGATCGAGATCGTTTAATCAAAGTTGTGCGCAAACACTGCCTGAATCAAACATCTCCTCGTGTGCTGATTGTCGAGAACGACCCCGTGACCCGCGAGGTTTGGCACGAGATGCTCGTTAAAGAAGGCTATTCGGTCGTCGAGGCCGAGAACGGAGCGATCGCGCTCGATCGTTTGACCCGAAGCCGCGCCGATCTGATCCTCCTCGATCTCTTCCTCCCCGAAATGGAGGGCTTCGAATTCTCGACCGAACTCTTCCGCCGCGAGGCCTGGCGAACGATTCCGATCGTCGTCACAACCGAGGTCGATCTGGAAAGCGACGATCGCCGCGAATTAAGCGAACGCGTGGGCAAAATTCTCCGCAAAGGGGAATTTACCCGCGACGAACTGCTCGCCGAAATCGGCCGAAGAATCCGCGCGGCCGACCGTGTCGACGACGATGAAACTCACGCCGAAATCGTGGTGCGAAACGACGATACCGGTTATTCCTTCCCCGCGATCCGACCGCAGGCCGAAACGCGCGGCGGAATCGCCCTCGGTCGCTCCGAAAAACCCGCCGATGATTCCCCCGCCGCGGTCTTCAATACATCAAAGAATTAATGGTTTAAGGTTTGTATCAATGCGTAAACTTTTACTTGTTGAAGATAACGACATGAATCGCGACATGCTTTCGCGCCGATTGTCGCGGCGCGGCTACGATGTTTCGATCGCGGTCGACGGCCGCGACGGTCTCGACCGGGCGCGCGCCGAACCGTTCGACGTCATCGTGCTGGATATGAGCCTTCCCGAACTCGACGGCTGGCAGGCTGCGCGTCTCCTCAAGGCCGACCCCGCGACCGCGCACATCCCGATCGTCGCGCTCACGGCGCACGCAATGGCAGGCGACCGCGAAAAAGCCCTCGAAGCCGGCTGCGACGAATACGACACCAAACCCGTCGATCTCGATCGCCTGATCGAAAAGATTGAAGCCATCTTAATAAGAGAAAACAATTAAATAACAATCTATTAATTAACTAGCTATTTATTTTTGATAATGATGAACGACGGTTTCGACGGCGCGGCGCCAGCGTTCGATCTTGCGGTCGCGCGTCGCCGCGTCGACGCGGGGCGAAAAAACGCGTCCTCCCGTATCAAGCAACTTCACCGCGGTTTCGAGATCGCTCAAAAGACCGACTCCGACCGCGGCGAGGAGCGCCGCGCCGAGCGCCGTCGATTCGGTCTCGGCGCCGCGGCGAATCGGCGCGCCGAGCAAATCGGCCTGGTATTGAAGGAACGGATCGGATCGCGCCAGGCCGCCGTCGACCCTTAGCTCACCGATCGGAGCGCCCAGATCGGCCGCGGCCGCGGTCACAAGATCGGCGGTCTCAAACGCGATCCCCTCGAGCGTCGCCCGCGCCAAATCCGCCACGCTCGTCCCCCGTGTCACGCCGAAAATCGTCCCTCGAGCCTCTGGAGACCAGTGCGGCGCCCCCAAACCCGATAGCGCAGGCACGAAGATCAGCTCGGATTCGGAATTCGCTTCTAATGATAATTGATCGATCATAGGAGCGTCGCCGATCGCCTTTAAGCCGTCGCGAAACCACTGAACCGCGGCGCCCGCCGTGAACACGCTCCCCTCGAGCGCATACCGCGCCTCGGCGCCCTCGGCCGAAGCCGCGAGCGTCGTCAGTAACCCATGACGCGATGCGACGGGCCTCGACCCCGTATGAACGAGCAGAAAAGCTCCCGTGCCGTATGTGCATTTCGCCTGCCCCGCCGAAACACAACCGTGGCCGATCAACGACGCGTGCTGATCTCCCGCGATTCCACAAATCGGTATGCCGTCAAACCCCGATCCCAACCCCGACGTCGCTCCCAATGTTCCGTAACTCGGGACGATTCGCGGCAAGATCTCGCGCGGAACATCAAAAAGCCCGCACAATTCGTCGCTCCACTCCCGCGCGCGCAGATCCATCAGCGAGGTTCGCGAGGCGTTCGTCACGTCGGTCGCGTGAATTGATCCTTTACTTAAACACCAAAGCAAGTACGAATCAACTGTTCCGGCGGCAAGATCGCCCGCGTTCGCTCGAGCGCGCGCGCCCAAAACGTGATCCAAAATCCAGCAAATCTTCGTCGCAGAAAAATAAGGATCGATCACGAGCCCGGTCAGCTCGGCGATGCGTCCGGCGTGTTCGGCGAGCGCCCGACACGCGTCGGCGGTGCGGCGATCCTGCCAAACGATCGCGGGATAAATCGGCGAACCCGTCGCTCGGTCCCAAACGACGGTCGTCTCGCGCTGATTCGTGATCCCCACGCACGCGATCCGATCCGCCGAGAGACGCGCCGCGGCGACCGCCTTGGGGATCAGCGTCGTCGCCGATGCGACAAGCGCCGAGGGATCGTGCTCAACCCATCCCGGTCGCGGGAAGCTCGGCGAAACCTCAATCTGAGCCGATCCCGCAGGCTTGAGCCGATCGTCGTATACGACGACCCGCGTGCTCGTCGTCCCCTGATCGATCGCCAAAATATGATCGCGCGCCATTGCTGAACCTCGCACTCGAATTGTGTTTTCCATACGATACAACAAGATCAATCGCGTTGCGATCGCCCTCTCGATCCGTCGGTTTCGACACCCGACAAGGGCCAATCTTCTGAATAAATAAATTTATGTTTCAGTAATATTCAACGACGAGGCGTAGCGCGGCGTCATTGCGTTATAAGTTAATAGTAATAGCAATTCGTTACGAACGGCGCGGGAAAGCCTCTCAATGGCGTCGACGACCGTCTCGATTCGGAGTCGCCCGATTCGTGAGTCCGTCAAGATCGGCCGCAGAAGGCGTTCTTCGCGACTCTAATGCTAGGATAATTGAATCTTATAATTACAGAGCGAAAGGTTTTCGATCGCGCCGAATCCAAAACGATCCGACCCCGCTCGTATCCGAAAACGAATATCATACAATCATATAACGATTAATCAATACGCAATGTTCTTCCGATCCGACTATCCGCCGCATCCGATGAAGATCATGAACGAGGGAGTCGGCGATCGCGCGCCGACGTCGACGACCGAGGATCGCCTGATCGACTCCCCCGTTCCCGATTCCGGATTGTCAAAGATCATCCCGGCCCGATCTCACGGTCGCCCGGGCTCGTTGCATTGTTGATGACAATTTCACATCAAGCGAACGTCATGGGCATCGACCGATCGAGAAATCGAGCGTCGCCGTCGTGAG
>JAKBCQ010000146.1 GCA_021807585.1 Planctomycetota bacterium
TGCACCACCGGATTCGAGCGATTGGTGGTCGTGCTCAAAGGAGCGGGGACGATCGTCACCGACGGCGATAAATACTACGTGAACACATCGGGAAATCCTGGAATGGCGACGGGCGGAACGGGAGACGTTCTGACCGGCGTGATCGCGGCGCTGGTGGCGCAGCGGGTTCCCGTGTTCGAGGCGGCGCAGCTTGGCGTTTACGCGCACGGGCTGGCGGGGGACATCGCGCGTGATCAGAACGGTGCGATCGGCATGATCGCGGGCGACGTCGTCGATTCGCTCGCCGACGCTTTTGAACATCTGGAGGCTTATTCATGATAAATCCATAACGTTGCATTCATCGACGTGTTTTGACATTTCAAGACGCCGATGGAGAACGATTTGTCGGATCCCTCTCCGCGCGGATCGATTCGCCGGCGTATACTGGAATGGATCGAAATGGTTATGATTCATAAATTTTGCCGGCCGACGTGACGTGATGCGACCGCCGCGATCTGACAAATAACGGGAGATGACAGCGTGTCCTCGCAAGAAAATCCTTCGCCTCCGTTTTGGACTTATCGCATGGAAGTGTCTCCGACCGGGCAAAATCCGGGCGCCTACGCGTCCAACATGACCGATCCGATCGCGCTTTTGCATTTACTGATCAATTTGCAATCGCAGATGCTCGAGGTTCAGCGGCAAACGTTCGAGGTCGAGCGGCAACAACTCGAACTCGCTCGCGAGGCGTCGGCGATCGCGCGCGATCAGCGGATGCGGCAGATCGCCGAACTCGAACGGTGGCAGACAAGCCACGAAGGGGTTGTCGACGACTGCAAAGAGGCGCTCTCGCAACTCGAAAGCGTGCACGCCGCGCTGATGCGCGAGATGACCGATTTCATCGCCGAAAATCACGAAAACCTCCGCGAGGGAGATTTCTCGCTCACCGATTTCGTCGACCGCTTCGGGCCCAGGCTCGCTCATCTCAACACGATGCTCTCGATCCTCAGACCCCTCGCCGCCGTCATCAAAAAATCCGACGGGAATTAACAATTTTACGCTTGCACATGTTAAAACTTATAAAATAACGATCCGTCTAAAGGGGCCGCGGGGCGCAACTTTGGTGATATTATGTTTATGTGCTTGTTTGCCTCGGCTCGCGGCGGACGGCCGTCGACTTACCTGCGGATCGCGGCGGCGCCGATCGCGGCCGCTTTGATCCTCGGTTGGTTCATCGCGCGGGCCCGCGACGATCGAGCACTAAAGCGCCCGTTGAAAGTCGCGACCGGCTCGTCCGCGACGACGCGGATGCGACTATTAAACGCCTTCGTCGAGGGGGCGCGAGTGGAAGGCGTGCCGATCGAAATCGCTGCGACAAAAGGCTCGGTCGAAGCGTGTCGGAAAGTCGAATCGGGCGAGGTCGACTTGGCGCTCGTCCTCGGATCGCGCGATTTCTCGGAATTTCCGCGGCTCCGCCAGATCGCTGCGCTTCATGTTGAACCGATGCACCTGTTAGTAAAAGCCGATCTTTATGAAAGCGTATCCAGCGATATTCATAGCCTTGAAGGCAAGCGAGTCCTGGCCGTCGGGTTCGCGGATTCGGCGACGCTTCAATTCTCCAACATGCTGCTTGATATGCTTGGGCTCAGGTTCGAATCCGATGATCCCGCGGCCGAAGCCCCGCGGATCGGCGCTCGGGAGGGGGGCGCGAGCGAATCCGACCGCGATCGCGCGGACGAGATTTCGACTCCGGACTCCTCACCGATCGTCGCCGGCGCCAAAGCTGCGGCTCCGAAACCGATCGCGCGAGCAGGGATCGTATATCGAGCGAATTTCGATCTCGAATCGCTTGCTCCCACGACTCGCGCCGACGAAATCCCCGACGCGATTTTCGTCGTCTCGACCCTTCCCTCGCTTCGCATTCGTGAGCTCGTGGAAAGATTCGAATATCGCCTCGTTCCCCTCCCCTACGCCGACGCGATCGCCCTCTCGGCGATCGAAGAGCCTCATGCCGTATTGCCTGATTCTCATGCGAGTATTCTTCATAAAGAATTTATTCATGAAGTAACGATACCTCAATTCGCTTATCAGATCGATCCTCCCGTCCCTCGGACCGCGATCCGCACGCTCGGATTGCGGGTGTTGCTGGTGGGACGCGACGATCTCGATCCCGATCGCGTCGAATCGGTGTTGAAGTTGATCTTCCGCACGCGATTCGCGCGGCTCGTTCGGCCCAGGCTCGACGTCGCGGGAATGAAGGGATACGCCGAACTTCCGTGGCACGCCGGATCGCTCAGTTATTTCAATCATGATGAGCCGTTTATTACCGCGGAATCGATCGACGAGCTCGAGAAAACGATGACGATCGTCGGCACGATCGCCGGGGGTATGCTCGTTTCGTGGCAATGGATTCGAAGCCGAAAGGCCGCGGCGCGCGATCGCCGCTTCCAGGTTTATCTCATGAAGGTGAGCGAGATCGATCGGCGGGCGCTCGATTTTGAGATTGCCGACTCGTTCGACGTTGCCTCGCTCGCTCTGCTTCAACGCGAGCTCGGCGTCCTCAAGAACGAGGCGATCGAGAAGTTCGCCGAGGGAGAAATCGGCGGCGAATCGCTCTTAAACGGCTTCCTGGCGCACGTCAACGATTCGCGCGACAACATCACGCGGTTGATCCTCCACGCGCGATCGGGCGATGTCGCCGCGCACGAACCGCAAGATCAACCCAAGAATTCCTAACGCGGGGAAGCCGCAAAAATACCAACCCGACGCGCTATTTTTGGTGTTGCGCTTTTCCTCGGGGGACGAAGAGTAAGTCGTTCATTGACAAGAGATTAGATAACAGCTAAGTCGATCATCTGGTTTGGAGCCGAAGCCGGAAATGCCGTTCAAATACAATCACGATGCGCGAGCGAGCGAGTGAGTCGTTTTATTTCGAAAGTACGCACTCGCTCGCGCTTCGAGCTTGTATTGCAGATTTAATCACATATGTAGTTTCCATACCGAAGGAAAAGGGAAAGCGAAACACCAAAACGCGCTAGAGAGGGTCTTATAATAATAGCATGAAAACTTTCGATTGATCATTTAATCGGCCCCTCGCGTGCGCGTCGGGTTAGTATAATCTCCACATCCGTTCGTTAAAAGATGCGCGCACGGCGCGTAGAAGTTACAGAGGAAAACCTAGCAAGGTTGCTCAAAGACGCTTAATGATCAATCAAGTTAAATATATTTAAACGTCGTATTAAAACATTTAAATATCAACAAAATAAATAAATATCTAACAAAATGTTGTGATCGATCGTCACAAGTGTGTAAGGCCGCGCGCACAAGAACCCGATCGAATCGGGTCGATCGGGTTCTTGCGATCAGATCGGCGGATTACGGGGGCTGAGCGTGTGGTCGTTACGATTCGGCCGCGGGGGGATCGGTTTGAGGTTAAGCCCCCGCGCGAGCCGATCGGGTTGTTAGACCTCGCCCGCGGGCGTATCGGGAGCGGCGGCGGCCGCTCCGACTTCGGCGAGCGCCTCCTCTCCTTTTACGGTGGCCTCGAAGCGCAAGCGTTTGATCTCGTCGACCGTTTCCAGTCGAACGGTGATCAAGTTTTTACCTTTGAATTCGCCGCGGAGGATTTCTTCGCTCATCGGATCTTCGATGAAGTTCTCGATGGCGCGACGGAGCGGACGAGCGCCGTAATCGGGATTGAAACCTTTTTCAATCAAGAACTCTTTGGCTTCGTCGCTCAAGACGAGTTCGAGACCCCGGTCGCGGAGCCGGCCGCGAACTTTCGTCAGTTCGATGTCGACGATCTGCTTGAGATTGTCGCGATTGAGCCCGTGGAAGACGATCACGTCGTCGAGCCGGTTGAGGAACTCGGGACGGAAATACCGTTCGATCGAAACTTTCACGCGTTCTTTCATCGTTTCATATGATGCCGCGTCGTCGCGACCGCGATCGAATCCGAAGATGTTTGAAGTCGAAACCGATTCGGCGCCCGCGTTCGTCGTGAGGATCAAGATCGTGTTCTTGAAGTCGACGTTGCGGCCGAAGCTGTCGGTCAGACGCCCTTCCTCCATGATTTGGAGCAACATGTTGAAGACGTCGGGATGCGCCTTCTCGATCTCGTCCAAAAGCACGACCGCGTAGGGACGGCGACGGATCTTCTCGGTCAATTGCCCCCCCTCCTCGTAGCCGACATACCCGGGAGGGGCGCCGATCAGCCGCGAGACGTTGTGCTTTTCCATGTATTCCGACATGTCGATCTGAATGAGCGAGTCGGCGTCGCCGAACATGAACTCGGCCAGGCTCTTGGCGAGGAGGGTTTTTCCGACGCCCGTGGGGCCGGCGAAGATGAACGACCCGATCGGCCGCTTGGGGTCTTTGAGGCCCGCCCTGCTCCGTCGCACCGCCTGGCTGATCCGTTTGATCGCCTCGGTTTGCGAAATGACGCGTTTTTGGAGATCGAGCTCCATCCGGACGAGCCGCTCCGACTCCTCGGCTTCGAGCCGCGTGAGCGGAATGCCCGTCATCTTGCTGACGACCTCGGCGACGACCTCCTCGTCGACGGTACCGTCGATCTCCTTCGATCGTTCACGCCATTCTCGGGTGATCGTTTCTTTCTTTTTCTTGAGCTTGTCGGCCTGATCGCGAAGCGCCGCGGCGCGCTCGAAATCTTGATTGGCGACCGCCTCTTCTTTGTCTTGATTGAGCCGCTCGATCTGCTCGTCGAGCTCTTTGAGATCGGGAGGACGCGTCATCGCCTTGAGCCGCACGCGGGCGCCCGCCTCGTCGACGACGTCGATCGCCTTATCGGGCAAACAACGTCCCGTGATATAACGATCCGAAAGCTCGATCGCGGCCTCGAGCGCCTCGTCGGTGATCTGCACGCGATGGTGCGTTTCGTACCGATCGCGAAGGCCGCGAAGAATCTCGAGCGCCTCGTTCTTCGACGGCGGTTCGACGACGATCGTTTGGAATCGACGTTCAAGTGCGCCGTCTTTTTCAATATATTTACGATATTCATCGAGCGTCGTGGCGCCGATGCATTGCACCTCGCCGCGGGCGAGCGCGGGTTTGAGCACGTTCGAAGCGTCGATCGCCCCCTCGGCGCCTCCCGCGCCCACCAGCGTGTGCAATTCGTCGATGAAGAGGATCGTGTTCTTGGCGCGGCGGACCTCGTTCATCACCGCCTTGATCCGCTCTTCAAATTGACCGCGGTATTTCGTCCCCGCGACCATCATCGCCAGGTCGAGCACGACGATCCGACGGTCGCGCAACAACTCGGGGACGTTCCCCTCGACGATCATTTGCGCCAAACCCTCGACGATCGCGGTCTTCCCCACCCCCGCCTCGCCCAGGAGGACGGGGTTGTTCTTTTGCCGGCGCGAAAGAATTTGTACGACGCGTTCGATTTCATTTTGACGGCCGATGACCGGATCCAGCTTGGCTTGCCGAGCCAGATCGGTCAGGTCGCGCCCGAAGGAGTCCAAGGCCGGGGTTTTGGATTTACCCGCTTTCGCCGCGGCGCGTTCGGATTCGCCGCCGGCTTCCATCCCATGACCGAGCAAGTTCAGGACCTCCTCACGCACTTCCTCGAGCTTGAGACCCAGATTCATCAGAACCTGCGCCGCGACTCCCTCTTGCTCGCGCAAGAGACCAAGCAAAAGGTGTTCGGTGCCTACATAGTTATGGTTGAGATTCCGCGCTTCCTCGATCGCGTAGTCGATCACCTTCTTGGCCCTGGGCGTTTGGGGCAATTTGCCCATCGTCACCATCTCGGGGCCCGATTGGACGATCCTCTCGACTTCCAACCGAATCTTCCTCAGATCGACGTCGAGATTCTTAAGCACATTGGCCGCGACCCCGCTTCCCTCTTTGACGAGTCCAAGCAGGACGTGTTCTGTGCCGATATATTCATGATTGAACCGTTGGGCCTCCTGGTTGGCCAGGTGCATGACCTTGCGGGCTCGTTCGGTGAAGCGTTCGTACATGCGGTCGACTCTCCGGCGGTTATCTTGGGACCGCCGCCCAACTCCAATCCAGCACCACGACCCGACTCCGCTCGCGACTCTCGCGACGCCGAAAGCCAAAACCTTCGTCGCGATCCCGCCGCGGCTCATCTCACATTCATTCGTCTCTCTACCATTATAGAACGGTCCGCAACCCCAAAGGTTCGATCGCTCTCATCGGGATCGCATCGCAATCCCCACGACTCGTTCGATCCGCTCGATCGAGACCGATCGAAGAATCTGACGCGTCGCTCGGTCGTCGGACCGCGGGAGGCTTACAATCCCCCCAGCTTGGCCGCCATCCGCTCGATCTCCCAACGCCACTTCCGACCCCCTTCGATCTCCAAACATTGTCGGAACGCTTGCCTCGCCCCGCCGGGCTGTTCCGTGCGGGCGAACAACGTACCCAACTGCATCAGTGCGTCGGCGTCGGCCTCGTCAAGCGTCAATATCCGTTCACACGCGCGCCGCGAATCGTTCCAACGCCCTTGTAAATACGACTCGATCGCCTCACGGTAGAGCCGATCAATCTCGGCTCGATAACGCTCGGGATGACACCGAGCCACCCACCAGACCGTGTATCCGAACGATAAAACCCAGTGTGTCAGCGCGAGCGTCAGGAAAAAATCGACCCAGATCGGATCGAACGCCTCGGTCCAAATCCAGCGACCGACAATCGCCAAATTCACCGCGAGGGCGAACGTCGTCGCCAGGATCAGCCCCAAAACTTCCTGACCG
>JAKBCQ010000147.1 GCA_021807585.1 Planctomycetota bacterium
AGACGCAATCCTCGCGAATTACGGCCCCGAGGTTCCCGATCTCATCGTCGAGGTCCGTTCACCCTCCGAACGTTGGCCCATGATACTCGCCAAAGCCGCCGAATACCTCGCCGCGGGGGTTTCCGTCGTCGTCATCCTCGACGACGAACGACGCTCCGCGAACGTCATCTCCGCCGACGGCTCGACACGAATGCTCGCGGACGACGACGAACTCGCAATCCCCGAGATCCTCGGCGATTTTCATGTTCCTGTTCGAAGATTCTTTGGATAAAAAATAGAATTAGAGCTCTTATATATTTATTTAGACGAGGAATGATAAAATGTCCACGGCCCCGACGACGACCGAACCTCGGCTGACCGCCGAGCAATACGCAGAGCTTGCCGATTCGGGGCGCCTCGACGAACTGGTTCGAGGGAGGATCGTTCCCGTGTCTCGACCAAGCGTACGTCACGGCCAGATTTGTTTCGAGGCGGGGTTGATTCTCGCCGAATTCGTCAAAAAGAACAACCTTGGACATCTTGTATCCAACGACGCCGCGATCGTCACCGAACGCGATCCCGACACCGTCCGAGGCGCCGATATCGCATTCTACAGCTATAACAAGTTCCCCAAAGGACCTTTGCCTTCCGAAGTGAGACACGAGGTTCCCGATCTCATCGTCGAGGTCCGTTCACCCTCCGAACGTTGGCCCATGATACTCGCCAAAGCCGCCGAATACCTCGCCGCGGGGGTTTCCGTCGTCGTCATCCTCGACGACGAACGACGCTCCGCGAACGTCATCTCCGCCGACGGCTCGACCCGTATGCTCGCGGACGACGACGAACTCGCAATCCCCGAGATCCTCGGCGATTTTCATGTTCCGATACAAAGATTCTTTGAATAATGGACGTCGTTCAGAGATTATTCGTCAACATGCAAAGAATATGAGTCAACATATTGTTTTAAGAAGCGCGTGTCGTCAAGCGACCGAACGCGTTTCGTTCAAGATCGAGAAGTTTGCGTTTGATGTCGATTCCGCCGCCGTAGCCCGTCATCGATCCGTTCGCGCCGATCACGCGATGACAGGGAACGATGATCGCGACCGGATTGCGACCGTTCGCGGCGCCGACGGCGCGCGACGCCTTCGGGTCGCCGACTCGGCGGGCGAGCTCGCCGTAAGTGATCGTCGTCGCGTACGGGATCCGCATCAATTCCGCCCAGACGATCTCTTGAAACGGCGTTCCGGCGGGTCGAACCCGAATGTCAAATTCACTCAATCGACCCGCAAAATACTCAAGCAATCGCTCATGAATCGATTCGAACCAGCGGTCGTCGCGCGTCCAGTCGGCGGCGGGTTCGGGTTTCCCTTTCGCTCCGGGAGTGTAAAGGCCGGTCAGAAAGGTTCCGTCGCAAACCGCGAGCAATTCGCCCAGCGGGCTCGTAAGCAAGCCGAAACGTGTACGAGGGGTCATGATCGAGAACTCCTTGGGTCGATCTTCGAGAGTCTTGCCGAATTCGATTGTAACAAAACCTGATTCCCGGAATCGTCCCTCGAGTCTCCTTTCGAATGAGCCGGTTCGACCGAAATCCGTTTCCGCCGGAACGCAAACCGAACCCGCGGCGCGATCCGAATCGGGGAGCGAGAACTTCTTGATAAGCTAGCTTCATATTATTGATTATCACGAATGCCGGCTCATAAAGAACCTCGCCGGCAGGTGAGACTCATGATTTTAAGCATTGCTATCATGCCGATTACGGAACGGAAAGGGCGAAAAAAGGCGGTTCCGATCAAGGCAATCGCGCGATGATCGCCGGAAGAACACCCGCGAGCGAAGCCGCGGCTTTGACCGCGTCGGAACGGAGCGCCAGAAGATCGCCGATACTTTTGGGACGTCTCCAAATCGCCGCCGCCGCCGCACCCAGACGATATCCCCCCGAGGGTCCGAGGATCGCCAGAATCTCGGAGGGTAAATCGCGATCGGCGACGTCCGAAACGACACGGATCGATAAAAACTTGACGAGCCGCTCGGAACAATACGAGGCAACTGCATATGTTTCCATGTCGACAATCCGAGCCCCGAACCGACGCGCCAGCTCGGTTTTCTCGATCGCGGTCCGAACGATCGAATCAACCGTGACGAGTCGACCCGACGAAAGCTTGGGTCCACGTACGCGAAGCGAGCGAGCGTCGCCGGCTCGATTCGGCTCAGGGAGGGTGACGTCGATTTTGAGCGATGATCCCGCGCGATCGACAACCTCGTTCGCCAAAACGATATCGCCGATCGCGAGTTCGGGGTCGAGCGCTCCGCCGAAGCCCGCCGAGAGAATCCAACGCGGATTATGCCCCGCTCGAAGGATATCGACGCCGTTGCGCGCGGGTTTGATTCCAGGGCCCGTTAAAATCACCGCGACGAGCTTACCGCCGATCTCCCCTTCGATCACTCGCCATTTCGGGCCTCGATACGACCGAACCCCCTTCAATCCCCCCAAAAACGGCGCAAGCTCGATCGGTAACGCCGCGACAATACCGACATCCGCCGGAACCGGTGGAGGAGCGGGAGAACGCGGAGCGGCGGTTTCGGCTGTCGTCATGATCGTCAAGACCGCTCTTCCGGAACCTCGATCGGCGAATCAAGCGAATTGCCACTTGATCATTTTGAACGCGTCTCCCAGCCGCGAGTTCACGCCGAGCGCGGCACTCGCCTCGAAGCCGCTATGCACCATGCAGTTCTCGCACCTCGGATCCTTCCCCTTACCGTAATTCTCCCACGGGGTCTTGTTCAAGAGGTCGTCGAACGACGCGTGGTGAATATCCGTAATCAAATAACAAGGACCTTTCCATCCTTTGACGTTCCGCGTCGGGTTGCCCCACGCGGTGCACGTCATGTCGCGCTTGCCCTGAAGGAACTCGAGATAAATCGGAGACGTGTTGAAACGATATTTGCGAAACATCGCGTCGGCGGCGCGGAACTTGGCGCGGATGTCGTCGCGGGTCATGAAAATCTCTCGGTTGTCGACCGCCGAATAACCGTACGCGGGAGAAATCATGAAACCGTCGACGCCGAGCGAGGTCAGATAACCGAAAAGCTCGTCGAGCTCGGCCATATCGGTCTCTTTGAACACCGTCGTGTTCGTGCATACCAGATGCCCCGCCTCTTTCGCCGCCTTGATCCCGTCGACCGCCTGATCGAACACTCCGTCGCGCTCGACCGCCAGATCGTGCGTCGAACGCATCCCGTCGAGATGCACGTTGAAAAAGAACCGATTTGAAGGCTTGAACTTATCAATCATCTTACGAATGAACATGCCGTTCGTACAAAGATACACGAACTTCTTTCGCTCAAGGATCTTGGCGACGAGTTCGTCAATCCCGGGATAAATCATCGGTTCGCCCCCGCAAATCGATACGACGGGGGCGCCGCATTCGTCGACCGACGCCAGGCATTCGTCAATCGAAAGCTTTTGTTTGATCGTCGATTCGTACTCGCGAATCCGGCCGCACCCGGTGCACGTCAGGTTGCACGCGTGAAGCGGCTCGAGCATCAAAACCATCGGGAAACGCTCGGTCCGAGCCAGCTTCTTCTTCGCCACGTACGCACCGATCGAAGTCGTCATCGAAATCGGAAATCGTAAACGCATGAGAGATCGCCTTGTTTTGAAAAATGGAATGTTCGTCCGGTTTTCAGACGCCCGGCGATCACGCAATCGAAGGGGGCGCCGCCGAAACTTCGAGAACGACCCAACCGATCCGAGACGCTCAAAAACCCTCGCGATCGTCATACCTCAAGCGATCGAGGCGCGGCGGCGGTGATCCGTCCCGCAAGCGCGGCGGACGAGGACGAGGTCAAGTCGAGGCCAATCCCCGCCGCGACCCGATACCGCGCAATCGCCATCAACGGGAAATTGATCCGATATAAATGATACTTCAAATAGAAAACACGCGGAAATCCCGTCCCCGTGAATTCGGGCTCGTCCCACGATCCGTCGGCACGCTGCGTCTCCAGCAAATACTCGACCCCCGTACGGACCGCGTCGCTACCGAACCGCCCCGCCGCGATCAAACCCAAAACCGCCCACGCCGTCTGCGATGCCGTCGGGTTCCCCTTCCCCTTCCAACTCGGATCGTCGTAACTCAAGCACGATTCGCCCCAGCCGCCGCATTCCTGCTGAACCGATTCCAACCAGTCCGCGGCGCGGTCGATCGCAGGATCCGAAACCGGATGACCGATCGCGGCGAGCCCCTGCAATACCTGCCACGTCCCGTAGATATAATTCACACCCCACCGACCGTACCAGCACCCCTCGGGCTCCTGACTCAAAAATAAATACTGAAGTGCTCGCGCAATCGCAGGATGATCCGATCGACGCCCCAATTGCCCGAGCAGCTCGATCACCCGCGCCGTGATGTCGGCGCAGCTCGGATCGAGCATCGCGTTGTGATCCGCAAAAGGAACTTTGGTCAGAATCTGATTCGTGATGTCGACGTCGAACGCCGCCCAACCGCCGTCGCGGTTTTGCATCGCCAGCAGCCAATCGACGCCGCGACGCGTCGCCTCGCGTACCTCGGTTTCCCGTGCGATCGATGTCCGCGAAAGCGCCAGCAACACCATCGCCGTATCGTCGACATCGGGATATCGTTCGTTCTGGAATTGAAAATGCCAACCACCCGGCTCGATCCGCGGCAATCGAGCCGTCCAGTCGCCGCCGCGACGCACTTCACGCTCGAGCAACCACCGCGCTGCGCGAAGCAACGACGGATGATACGTCGGCAAACCCGCGTCGGCCGCGGCGATCATCGTCAGCGCCGTGTCCCAGATCGGCGATACGCAAGGCTGAACACGAACCGAGTCGTTCTCTTCAATACATAAATCCGAAAGCCGCTCGAGCGCCCATTGCATCACCGGTGAATCGGCGGGATATCCCAAACAATCAAGCGCCACCACGCTGTACACCATCGGGGGAAAAATCGCCCCCAATCCGTCCGAATTCTCAAAATGGTCGAGCATCCAGCGATGCGCCGCGGCGATTCCAGGCTTACGCCACGAAGCCGGCGCCCACCGATCGACCAACTTGAACACCCGATCCAACAGTACGAACGCCCCCTTCCACGACGGTCGCGGAATCCGGAAGCCGCGCACCGAATCGCCGATCACGGGTTCGACGAAAAGCTCGGCGATTCCCCGCTCGGCCGAAAATTCACGCCGCGGCTTGAACGCCGAGATGATCGTCAAAGGGACCAGAATCGTCCGCGTCCACGCCGACATCGCATGCAAATTCAGCCCGATCCACCGCGGTAAAAGCACGAGCTCGGGAGGGACGCTCGGGCATTCGTCATATCCAATCTGACCCAATAAAGCTAAATAAAATCGCGTAAAACTATTGCACGCGTGCGCACTCCCCGAAGCAAGAATAAGCTCACGCGTCGCCGACATAAATGGATCGTCCACCGATACGCCCACAAGCTTGAGCGCAAAATAACCTTTAACCGAGGCGCTCAGATCGAACGGACCGTCGGGGTAAATCGCCCATCCCCCGTCGCGTCGCGCTTGCTCAAGAAGATACCGACCCAGCTTGCGGCAAATCTCCTCCCCCTCGCGACCCAAATACGCCATCAACAAAATATATTCAGACTCGAGGATCGTATCCCCCTCGAGCTCGCCCACCCAAAAGCCCGAGGGATCCTGGCGATCGAGAAGCCATTCGCGGCCGCGATCAATCGCGACCTGCATCGCATCGGGATCGACGTATTCCCGGGTCGGCGTCAAAAGCCGGGTCGACGATACTTGTAAGGAACCTTCCACGCCACCATCCGTGTTGGCGATCATACGATCCGGGCCCCTTTGGAGTGTCTGGACTGATACGATTGAAGGGTCAATGACGATAACCTCTCAACTTCAAGCTCAAATCTTGGGGCGTATCCTACGGCGTTTCGATCTCTTCGATCAAGATCATTTCCGTCACAAATTCCTTACCCACTCGCGATTTGCTACGATCGTCACCCGTCGGAACAACGTAGTTACCCCATCTTAACCGACGACGCCCGGGGCGCAGCGCCGAGCGCCAGGCAAAGCGCACAAAACGAACACCCGGGCGACCGACGCGGTCCCCTTCTCCAATCGAAATCATCCCCCTCGATCCGACTCGCCGACCAAATCGAGCGCCGCCAATGCGATTGAGATCACCGTTTCACCCGGGAACAAACTTCGACGTTCAACACCGTGATCGTAATCTCACCAATCAACGATCGGCGACGTGACCGAATTCTCATCAATCAACGGTCGCCAACTCGATCGCATTCTCATCCATCAACGGTGAACAACGCGCCGACAACCTCATTCGTCGGCGATAAACGCGGGATCAACCTGAATCCCCTTAAGAAGAGGCATCGATCGAATCGTCGCCGCCACCCGTTTCTTGTCGACCGAATCGACCAGACGCCCCGATACGCTCAGATGATCCCCCAGCAACCGCACGCGGCCGACATGCGCCATATCTCCCAATTCGCGGCCGATCCGATCCAATAGATACGCCTCGACCTCCTCGGGACGTCCTTTCAACACCAATGGATTGGGAGCGTCGTCCGCAGGCGCCGGAAAAATCAATCGATCAATCACCGTCCGAACCCCAGGAGTCGTTTGCACAAGTCTGTAAATCAGCATCGCTTCGTACGCCGACGGCGCGGTTCCCGCGATCGTCGCGACGCCGTCTTGTTCGGAAACCTCGAC
>JAKBCQ010000148.1 GCA_021807585.1 Planctomycetota bacterium
TTATATGCGAGAGGATCGCCCCGTTCGATGTTGTTCTGGTTGAGGAAATTGGCGCGACGGCCGATCGACTGAATCGACTGAATCAAGCGGCTTTCCTGCGTTCGCTTCGCATTCAATACCTCGCCTTCGGTCGGCCCCTCGGTTTTGATGCGGGCGATCTCGGCGTCGGCGATCGCAACCAGATCGTCGAGTTTCATACCCGGCTTCGCCGCGGTGATCTCAACCTCAAAAGTCCCAGCGAGCTCCCCGGCGTCGTCGCTCGCGTCGACCGAAGACGCCAACGATCGATCATACATAAGTGCTTTGTATAGTCGATTCTCTTTCTCGAGCCCCCCCAACACCGAAGCCAGAACGTCGAGCGCCGGCTCGTCGCCGTGGCCGCGATGAACCCCCGCCCAAACAAGCCTCGTCCGCGCGAGCGCCACGCGATCCGTCATCTGAATATGCTTGGGCGATTCAATCGTCGCGGGCCGCGGCTCAAGCCGCGGAACTTCGGGCCCCTGAGGGATCGATCCAAAATATTTTGTTACCAACAACTTCGCCGTATCAACGTCAAAATCTCCCGCGATACACAAGCTCGCGTTGTCGGGAGCGTAATACGTTTGAAAAAACGCCGAAACGTCGGCCAAACTCGCCGCCGAAAGATCCGCCATCGATCCGATCACACTATGATGATACGGATGATCGTCGGGATAAAGCGCCTCGAGCAGCCGCTCCATCGATTGACCGTACGGAACGTTGTCTACCCGCTGCCGACGCTCGTTCTTCACCACGTCGCGCTGATTGTCAAGCTTCTTCTGCGTCAAGGCGGGAAGCAAATATCCCATCCGGTCCGATTCCATGAAAAGCGCAAGCTCAAGATAATTGCTCGGAACCGTCTCGAAATAATTCGTCCGATCGGTATTCGTACTCCCGTTGATCTGCGCGCCCCCCTTCTCAAGAGGGCCGAAATATTCGTCGTCGTGATGCTTTGATCCTTGAAACATCAAATGCTCAAATAAATGAGCAAAACCGGTTCGCCCCTTCGCCTCGTTCTTCGATCCCACCTTGTAAAATAAATTCACCCCGGTGATCGGCGTCGAACGATCGACATGGAGAATCACCTCGAGACCGTTCGGCAACCGATAACGCTCGATCTTGAGATCGGGAATCAACGGACGAATCGGCGCTTCGTCCGCGGCGAAAATCCCGCGACCCAACACCAACACACACGCGTACGAAACAAACAAACCGCATAAACTGCGACGCATCGCGATGCTCTCCGAAAGTGATTCTCGACGAAAACGCGAAAGACCTCTCGGCGGTGCGGGAGAATCGACGCCGATCTCAAACCGATTCCGTGTTGTATCCGCTCGAATCGGCGCCGTCCAGTATCGACCGATCAAAATCGGACTCTCGTCATATCGCCAAGATCGCCGCGGCCGATCGCTTCCCGTGCCGTGAACATGCCGAATCAAGCCGCGCTCGCCGCGCAAGATCATAAATCGGATTTTATCAAGATCGATCGACCGATCGAGTCGAACGAACGGCGCGAATGAACGAATCGACCAAATCAGCATCCTTGATCCCCGCCGCCGATTCCACACCCCCGGCGACGTCCACCATCCACGGATGCACACGATCAATATATCGACCGACGTTCTGAGGATTCAATCCCCCCGCCAAAATCAGCCTGGGACGAAGATCGCGATCGTCTCCCGGATCGCTTTCGGGATCGGCCGAGGGGGGTAAAAGCCCGAGGATTTCCGAGGGGATCGTTTTGCCCGTCCCTCCCGCCAAACCCGGAACAAAAGCGTCGACCAGAACCGCGTCGGCCGCGGCGCCCAACCCGCGCGCCTTCATCTGAAACGACGCGATATCAACCACGCCGCTCGCGTCGGCGATCCGAAACGCGCGGACGACGCGCATACCCGCGGATTTGATCTGTAACACGTGCTCGGGGGGCTCATTCCCGTGCAATTGAACAATTCTTAAACCGACCGATTGCGCAATCGCGATCACCTCGCGCGGGTCGCGATCCACGAATACGCCGACCGACCGATCGATCGGTATCGCCGCGATGATCGCCGCGGCGACCTCCCGCTCAACATATCGAGGCGAAGGGGGATGAAAATTGATCCCGATCCAGTCCCCCCCGGCCGATATCACCTGCGCGGCATCGGCGGGTCGCGTCACGCCGCAAATCTTCACGCGGGGATGCGATCGACGCGAATCGTCGCCGCGCGATCGCTCCCCCAAACCGCTCACGCAACCCCCGCCTTGGCGATCACACCGCGGAACTTCGCCTCGCTGATATCACCCCCCACCAATCGATCGATCTCCTTGCCGTCCTTATACAAAAGGACCGTGGGAATCGCCGAGATCCGATGCTGGCTAGGAATGTTCGGGTTCTCGTCGGTGTTCAACTTGCCCACCTTCACCTGCCCATGAAATGAGTCGGCAAGCTTCTCGATCGTGGGAGCAAGCTTGCGGCAAGGTCCGCACCACGGCGCCCAAAAATCGATCAACACCGGAACCGATGAATCCAGCACTTCCGACTTCCAATTCGCGTCGGTAAACTCCATCACGCTACCGGCCATGTTTGATTCCGCCTCGATCGCTCGAGTCCGCTCGCGGTTCAACCGGCGATCCGATCGATAGGCCGCGAACCGGTCGCTCGATTAAGAGTCATTATAAAACGTGATCCGATCGAGTCAATCGCCGTTGAGGAAAAAAACTGACCAAACGAACACATTGAGAAGCGACGATTCGCACCCGCTCGAAGTTTCCGCTACGATCGACGCCACGATGAACCAATCCCGCACGGAAAGTAAACTTTGATCCTCATCCCCCCCTCCCGATGATCGATCCTCAATCAAAAAGGCGACGACATGATCCAATCCCTATCCAAACGAATCCTTCAAGACAAACCGATCGCCGGCATTTTAACGATCATTATGTGTCCTTTAGCAATATCTCTTCAAATCATTCACGCATCCGCGGCTCTTCGATTCGTCGCCGCGTGCGCCGCGATCATCCCCCTCTCGTCGTTCCTGGGAGACGCGACCGAGAAACTCGCGGATCGGCTCGGCCACGGAATCGGGGGACTCCTAAATGCGACCTTCGGCAACGCCGCCGAACTCATCGTCTCGCTCGCCGCCCTGTTCAAAGGACTCGACAACGTCGTCAAAGCGTCGCTCACCGGCAGCATTCTCGGCAACCTCCTCCTCGTCCTGGGCGCGAGTTTTCTCGCCGGCGGGATCAAATATCCCGTGCAAAACTTTCAGAGAACCCCCGCCCGCGTCGCCGGCACTATGATGGCGCTCGCCGCGATCGGACTGATCGTCCCCGCGCTGTTCCACTTCCTCGTCGGCGAAAACTCCGCGCCGCTCGAACACCGATTGAGCGCGATGGTAGCCGGCTTACTAATAATTACATATATACTTGGCTTGATTTTTAGCTTGCTCACTCATCGAACTCAATTCTTCGTGAAATCGGCGGATCCCGCAACCAAACAAAGCTTGCACAATCAAACGGAAGTGAAAAAACCCGCGGGGGTCAAGCGCCCACTCCTTGTCCTGATCGCCGCCACGGTCGGAATCGCGATCATGAGCGAAATCCTCGTCGGAGCGATCGGAGAGGCCGGAACCTCGCTAGGACTAACAAGCCTGTTCATGGGAGTCGTCGTCGTCGCGATCGTCGGCAACGCCGCCGAACACGCGACCGCGGTCTTCATGGCGCGGAAGAACCAGATGGATCTCGCGGTCGGCATCGCGCTCGGCTCGGCCACCCAGATCGCGCTCTTCGTCGCCCCCGTCCTCGTCTTCGCGAGCTATCTGCGCCCTCATCCCATGGATCTCCTTTTCTCGACGTTCGAGGTCGCGTCGGTCATCCTTTCGGTCCTCGTCGCACGAATGGTCGCAGAGGACGGCGAATCGACCTGGCTCGAAGGCGCCATGCTCCTCATGCTTTACGCGATCCTCGCGATCGCATTCTTCGAACTCCCAGGCTAAATTCAGCGACCGATCGCTTCGAACGTGCGATTCCATAAAATCGATCGACGCGATCCGCGATTCGCTGAAACGGTTTATACGGCAAAGGTAATTAATATGAGTGAATCGTGTTGATCCGAATATGTCGCGATCGAATCGGCCTTTCGGACGTCCGACGACGACGTCATCCAGGTGTTATATGTCAATATTAGGATGGTTTAGCAAAAAAAGACGACGCGACGAGATTCGCGCGCGATCGTTTTCCGATGAATTCCTGGCGATCGTCGCGAAGAACGTCCGGTGGCATCGTCGACTCGACGCCGAAAGTAAAAAAGAACTGATCAAGAAAATTCAGGTGTTTCTCGCCGAGAAGGCGTTCGAGGGATGCGGCGGGCTCGAACTCAACGACGAGATTCGAGTGACGATCGCGGCGCAGGCGTGTTTGTTATTGCTCGGCACGCGGTCCGATTATTATCCCAAATTGCAAACAATCTTGGTTTATCCGTCGGCGTATCTGGCGCGCACCGTCGAACCGCTACGGGGCGGGGGGGTGATTGAGAAGGATGAGGAGCGGATCGGCGAATCGTGGGTGTCGGGAGTCGTCGTACTCGCGTGGGACGAGATTGAAGAGGAATTCACCGATCCGTTCGCGCGCCACAACGTCGTCTTGCACGAGTTCGCGCACCAGCTTGATTACGAGGACGGCGCCGCCGACGGCGCTCCGTTGTTAAGCGGACGAGGCGCGTATCCGCGCTGGGCCAAGGTGATGCGCAAAGAATTCGAATCGCTCCGCCGACGCCGCGACCTCGGCAGACCGGGAGTGATCGACGATTACGGCGCGAAAAACCCCGCCGAATTCTTCGCGGTCGCCACCGAAACGTTCTTCGAACGCCCCCGATCGCTTCGGCTCAAACATCAAGCTCTTTATGAAGAGCTTAAAAGATATTATCATCTCGATCCCGTCGTCTTGTTGGAAGGCGACGCGCCGCTCGAGGAGAATTCGGAATCGAACGATTCGAATGGGTTTTGACGGTTGAGAATCGAGGATCCCCTCCGAACCTTGTCGTGTCGTAGCCCCTGAATTCAGACGAATCGGCGGGAGATTCTCCCCCTTAAATCCGAATTCCATTACGTATAAACTTCTTGCTCTCATAATCGCCGCGGCGCCTCGCGTCGCGATCGGCTGGAACTTGATTGAACACTTAGCGATTTCTGAATATTGTTCATTCGAACATTTTCGACGCGGGAACGACGATCGCCTTCACCGCGCCCAGGGGAAGGGTTTCGATGATTTTATCCTCGGCGAGAACGTCTTGCGGAGTTCCCGCGGTGTCGTAGACGAGCGGAGTCGGAACGCCCGATTCGAGAATCTTCTTCACCTCGGCCGCGTCCTTGGCGACGATCGCGACAAAAAATCCGTCGGTTTTCCAATGCTTTTTAATCGCTTCGTTCACCTCGCGGACGGTCGTCTTGGGAAGCCGACGCGCAAATTCGGCGGGCTCGTCGAGCGTCTTGTAAAACGAACCGTCGATCACGTAACCCAACCGCCTGGGGAGCGTTTGCGTCCACAATTTTGAGTAATTGAGGAGAAAATCACGCGATCGCTCGAACTCGGCCTCGGTCATTCCGTGCTCGATCAGCCTGCGATACTCCCAGAGCGCGGCGCGAAGCGCGAAACCCGCCTTGTCGCGCGGCACGGGACGAATCCAGATCGAAAAATATTGCATCCGCCGCGGGTCGCCGGGATCGGCGAAAACCGTTTGCCCGTCTTGAGTAAACGCCTCAATATACGAATAATCTCCATAATTGAGCCCGCGTTTACCGCGCAAATCTTTCATCAATTTGCCGTTGAACGTGCGATGTTCGCCCAAAAACGAATTCGCCACGGCGAGGGGATAAAAATCGTCGTCTTTTCGCGTGACGTCGATCGCGAAGCCGAGCGAGATCGCCGTTGAATCCGCCTGTTTTTCGACGATCGTCGCCTCGATCCCGCTCGGAACCCGAGGCCGGGGAAGAGCGGGGGGGGTCGTCTTGTCGGTCGGAAGCGATTTGAGGTCGCTCTTGATCCGATCGAGAACCGCTTGATTCGCGCCTCCCGCGAGACCAATATGAAGATTTCCCTTGGTGTAATATTTTTTATGAAACGCCTTGACGTCGTCGAGCGTGATCGCCTTCAACCCCGAGACCGTCCCGCGATCGACGTGGCCGTAGGGATGATCGCGATAAATCAGCGAATCGAGCGTTTTTTTTCCAAGTTCCTCGTCGTCGTTTCCGCGCAACGTTTTCGAAACGTAATCGATCGCCTGATCGCGAAGCCGCGGGAAATCGGCTTCGGCGAAACGGGGAGAAACGATCATCTCGGTAAGGATCGATTCGTAATCGGCGAGATTATCGCGATGAACGACCCCCGCGAACGTCGTGACCTCCTTGCGACACTTCCCCTCGACCGAAGCCGCCATCGGATAAAACTTATCAAGAATCTCTTCATAAGCGAGCGATTTCGTTCCCCCCTCGGAGACGATCGCCGCGACCAGCGCCGCGAGCCCCTCTTTGCCGGGAGGGTCGTCCTGCGAGCCGACCGCGAAAACAAGCCGAATCGCCGCGAGCGGGGTCGATTGCGAAGGAAGAAACGTGACTCCGCGCCACGCCTCCTCGCCGGCGAAAGCCGGAACGACCAAAACGCATAAGCATATCGAAAATAAAGCGCAGAAAAATTCGTG
>JAKBCQ010000149.1 GCA_021807585.1 Planctomycetota bacterium
GTCCTTAAGCGGCTTCGCCGGACCCGCGAAGACGACGAGCGCCAGATCGAGCGGAACGTCGTGCGCCGCGAGATCAATCTTCACCGCTTCCATATATCCTTGTTCGATTCTTGATTTAAGCAGCCCCATTCCCGCGGAACGCGAATCGACGTCGTCGAGCGACGGTTCGCCGTGCCCCGATACGAAGCCGATGCGAACCTTTTTTCCCTCCTCGAGCCGAAGAATCGTCGTTGTGATCACCTCTTCACCATTAAACGACGAGATCGATCGATAAGGATCCCCGGCCGCCGTCATCGCGGGGGCGAACATGTCGGCGTCGCGCACCAACACCGTCGTCGCGGCGTCTCCCTCGCCGTAATCGATGACGATTCCCCCCCCCTGCGTCGTCGCCAACTCGCGAACCCGCTGCAAGAGCGCGTCGAACCGGACCGGGTCGGAATAACGATCGAGAAACTCGATCGAGATCTTCTCGCCGCCGACGCTCTTGAAAAGTTCGAGCAGCTCACGTACGCGGGCGCCTTGCTGCATGCTGGCCAGATAAACCGTGAACTTTAGCTTACGCTTAAGATTTTTAATTGCGCTTAAACTTTGACCCGATAACGTATACGCTTTTTCACGCGTGAGGTCGATCGGCCGCTCGGCGAACTGGAACGCAAGGACGTTGGCGACGATCAAGATTCCCGCGAGGAGCGTTCCCGTGAGCGCCGCGTCGGCGAAATCGACGACCCGCCGCAGCGTCGCGCCGGCGTGACGATGCCGCCGATTGCGCGTCGTCAAGGTGATGATGATCGCGAACCCAAGCGCGAACAACGGCGCGCCCCACGGAACGCCCCGATCGATCACCACGATCGTCCCAGTCACGAATTGCGCCAGCCCCAATGCCGAGGCGACGATCAACCGCCTGAGATAAAGCCGCGCCGATTCGGGATCGACATCACCCGACGCGAACTTGTCTTGAATCGAAAAGCGAAACGCCAGACACGCCGCCAGCGCCAGCCCGACAATCCAAAACGCCCCGCCGCTCATCAATTGCCACATACTCGAATAACCCATAATTTACGCATGCTAATCAAAAATAATGGTTGGTATCGATCAGACGTCGCGACCGAACCTGAGCTGCTTGCTCGTCAGGTAAAGCGCGATCGTCGCAACCGAGAGATGAAGCGCCAGGAACCGCACGTCGAGCCTCCCCGCGGCGCTCCAATGCAACTGATACAGCACCGAGAGATAACGCAACCCCTCGGCGAGTTCCTCACGCCGAGCCGCGAGCGCCTGCTCGTGCGCCATCCCCAACATCACGATTAAAACGAACAAAGTCACGAAAGTCGCGATCGCCGCGACGATCTGGTTCCTCGTCGTCGAACTGAAGAAAACGCCGATCGCGGTGAACATCATCCCCGCGGTCACCAGCGTTAACGATAAAGAAACAATCGGGCCGTAATCAAGTGAATATTTGCCAAAATAAACAAGAAACGGTAAGTACAAATAAAACGGAGCGAGAAGCGATAAAAACATCACCACCGCGGCGAGCCACTTCGCCAGCACGATCTCGGTCTCGGTCACGGGCGAGGTCAGCAAGGTCTCGATCGTCCCCGACCTCCTCTCCTCGGCGAACAGCCGCATCGTCAGCGCGGGTATCGCGACCAGCATCGCGATCCAAAAACCCATGCTCTCCGATATGTACCGGTTCAAAGGATCGCTCGTCCCGCTCAACGCCGTCAGCGCCGTCGGATCGCTCATCATGTCGACGAGCATCCAGAAGTTGAGCCACGCGATCACCTGGAAACAGACGAGAATCAGGTACGCCATCGGTCCCAGGAAATACGCGCCGAGCTCTCGCTTAAATAAAATAAAAACGTGTCGCATCGTTATTACCAAAACCCGCCGATCGTCTTTCGTGATTTATTGATATTGGTTTGTCGGCAATCGACTATCGTTTGAGCGTCGATCGCGCCGAGACCGATTCCGGCTTTCAATGTCGTTTCGCGTCCCCTTCGGCGGCCTCTTTCGCCTGCGAGAGCGTGGCGACCCGCACCGCCTCGACGAACCGATCCTCGAGCGTGCTACGACGTCGATCAAGCCGCCGCAAGCCGAATCCGCTTTCCTGAACGCGTTTCGCCAAAAACTCCCGCATGTCGGCGCCGTCGCGAGTTTGAACCTCGAACGTCGTCGAATCCCCGTCACGACGCAACTCTTGAACTTTCGTCACACCCTGCGCGCTCGCGAGCGATTTCCTCGCTCCCTCCGCCAATCCTCGAAGCTCAATCTCGATCGAATTCTCCAGTTTCAGCTTCTGCAGATCCTCGTCGAGCGCAATCCGCCCGTGAACGATCACGATCACCCTGCCGCACACAGCCTCAACCTCGGGCATGATGTGCGTCGAAAGTAAAACCGTATGCTTACTTCCCAACATCTTGATCAGCGAGCGAACCTCGCGCACCTGGATCGGATCGAGCCCGGCGGTCGGCTCGTCGAGGATCAGAATATCGGGATCGTGAACCATCGCCTCGGCAAGCCCCACCCGCTGGCGAAATCCCTTCGATAAATTGCCGACAATCCGCTCTTCCACTTCCTTAAGCTTGCATTGCTCGATCACGCCGTCGACCGCGGCCTGCCGACGATTCCTCGGAACGTCTTTCAGCTTCGCTCGAAAATCGAGAAACTCGCGCACCCTCATCTCGGGATAAAGCGGCACGTTCTCGGGCAGATAACCGACCTTGCGACGCACCTCGAGCGGCTCGTCGAGCACATCGTGTCCCGCCAAATTCGCTCGCCCGCTCGAAGGAGGTAGGTAGGTCGTCAACATCCGCATCGTCGTCGTCTTGCCGGCGCCGTTCGGACCCAAAAACCCGACGATCTCACCACGACCGATCTCGAAATCGAGTCGATCAACCGCCTTCACCGAGCCATACTCCCGCGACAATCGCTCCACACGGATCATGCCCGATTCATCCCCGACTCGTTCTATCATTTGGGAAGACGCCGCGACGACGGGATCTTCAACACACCCAACTTAAAGGGTTCACGCCGGTTTGACCAGTCGCGCGCGACCAAAGCATCGCGCTTCAATCATCCGCTTCCGCCTTGAATCCGCGCCGAACTCCCCAAAAAACCGCCGTCGCATCGCCTAAACCCAAGTGCTCAGCGCCCACCCCGAATCAAGTTTTCAGATCCCCCAAACTCGCCCTCGCCCCCGCGCCGTTCGCTTGACACGACCCCCGAGCCCGAGTCAGATCAAGCAAGCGACGACGGGCGAAAGATCGCACGCGAGTTCGTCGGCGCCAAAGCCGACGCCCACATACCTTTATACTTATTAATGAGATGAATCATGTCATACATAATATATCGATCTGACGGCGAGCTGTTCGCGCCCGGTCGAAGCCGATTGAAAACGACGGGGATCGTCGCGGCGGCGTTTGTGCTCGCGACCGCGACTGTGCTCGCCGCCGCCGAGCCCGATCCGCCAAAGACGAATCACGCCGAAATACCCCGCGTCGTGCTGATCGGCGATTCGATCCGGATCGGCTACGCCCCCAAAGTCGCCGAAAAACTCAATGGAGAGGCGATCGTCATCAGCCCGAGTTCAAACGGCGGCGACTCGGAAAACGTTCTCAAACATCTTGATGATTGGGTGATCGCCGAAAAGCCCGATCTTGTGCATATCAACTGCGGTCTACATGATCTCAAGCGATCGAAGTCGAACGGCTCGCATCAGGTCGAGATCGAGCGATATCGAGCGAACCTGCGCACGATCGTCGAACGGATTCGCAAGTCGACCCGCGCCTCAATCATCTTCGCCTCGACGACTCCAATCATCGACGAACGTCACGCCAAACGGAAAGCCGATTTCGATCGCACCGAAGCCGACGTCGTTCGCTACAACGCGGCGATGATCGAGACGCTCCGCAATCTCGACATACCGATCGACGACCTCCACGCGATCGTTCCAAACGAAGCCGCGGGAGGGATCATGCGATCGGACGGAACACACTACGAGCCCGAGGGTTACGATAAGCTCGCCCAAGCCGTCGCCGATTGCGTTCGCAGGCGGATCGCAATCGACCGTTATCGGCCTCTCACTCAACCTCCGTCGGGTCCACAAGCCGCGAGCGCTTATCGGCGAGCCGCCGCCGAACGCGATCGAAACGTACCCGAACGCTTTCGTCTCCCCGTCGTCGCCGAACTGTCGCCGCCAAAAAACGCCGAGGAATGGAATCGACGCAGGCCCGAGATCCTCAAAGCCGTCGTCGATTCGCTCGGCGACCTTCCCGATCGTCCCTCGCCTCAAAAAACCCGCGTCGTCTCCCGTGAACTTCGGCGTGATTATATCATTGAAAGAGTGGATATTGATAACGGCGTCGACGCGATCGTCTCGTCGTTGTTGTTGATTCCGGAGCGACGCGAAGTGAAGGCGCCCGCGATTCTTTGGCTTCATTCGTCGACCCCCGATAAGAATCAGATCTTGATTCCGCATACGAACGGCGGCGACGAACCGCTCGGCGAGGTTCTGGTGAAATCGGGCTATATCGTGATGGCGCCCGACGCGTATTGGCACGGCGATCGCGCGGGGACGGGGCCTTCGGGACGTTCTTCAACGGGTTTGAGCGAGGAGGAGGATCTGTTCAAGCGCAACCTCTGGCTCGGGCGGACTCTTTGGGGGATGTTCGTGCGTGACGATCGGATCGCGCTCGATTATCTGTGCGGTCGCGCCGAGGTCGATCCCGCGCGCATCGGCGCAACGGGGATGAGCATGGGAAGCACCCGCGCCTGGTGGCTCGCCGCGGTCGACGATCGAATCGCCGCGGTCGTCGCGGTCTCGTGCCTCACGCGTTATCAACAGTTATTGGCGCACGGTGAATTGAGACAGCATGGAGTTTATTACTTCGTCTCGGGGCTGCTCAAACGCTTCGATATTGAGGCCGTCGTCGCGCTCGTCGCCCCCAGGCCGTTTCTCGCGCTGACGGGGGAACTCGACGCGGGCTCTCCCGCCGACGGCATTCGAATCATCGATCGAATCGTGAGCGAAACCTACAACAATTTGGGAGCTCAAGATCGCTTTCGATCCATCTTATATCCCGAAATCGGTCATGCGTATACGCGCGAGATGCGCGCCGAGACGATCGCGTGGTTCGACAGGTTCTTGAAGCCCTCGAAGTGAACGTTCACGACCTAACGCGGCTGAGCCGCAATTATACTAACCCGACGCGAGAGCGAGGGTCTTCTGATAATATCGTGAAAACTTTCGATTGATCATTTGATCGGACCCTCGCTTGCTCGTCGGGTTAGTATATTCTCTAATTCCGTTCGCTCAAAAGATGCGCGCACGGCGCGTAGAAGATACAGACGAAGACTCTAGATAGTCGGCTTCAATGGAATCGATTCAAGAAAATCATTTGATATGAACAAATTATATCATGCATACCGATTAAACTTGAGCCGACTCGACGATTTCTCTCATCGTTTCGGGACAATTATCCCAGGTTGTTTGATAACTTTCTTCGAGAGGCGCGGATATATAGGTTTTTGGCGTGAGAAAAATCGGCATCTCCGCGAGCCGATCGCCGACCGCGACGGGTTCGACATACGCTGTGAAGGGAATCTCGGCCGAATACGAAACGAGCGTGAGCGGCTTGTCTTTGGGAAGCTCGAACGGTTCTTCGCGCAGTTCGTCCCAGATCGTCTTGTGGATCCCCTGAGGGTCGCGGGGACCGGGGGGAAAAAGGTCGACGATCAAAAGATGAACTCCCTTCCCCAACAAATCGAGCGTCTTTTCGACGAACGAACGGAGCGACGCGGCGCCGCTTTTATTGCCGGGAGAAACGATCTCGATCACTGCGACGATCGTTCCCGAGGCGTTACGGATCGCGACTCGATCGGCGATTAATGCGTAAACGTCTTCGTCGTTGGATTGAAAGACGAAGCGAGTTTTCGGCGGCGCCTCGGCGACCGCGACTCCGTTCGCCTTGTCGATTTGAGGTCTCGGTTTGTTTGGACTTTCTAATGTGATGACGTCGGGAACGAATCCAGCCGATCGTTGCTCGACGAGCGCGTAATAGCCTTTAGGGAGCCTCGCTTTGTTGAGTGAATCGCATAGATCCCCGGCCCATCTTTGATGAAAGTGATGGAAAAGCCCGGCGTTTACGCGCGACCAATCGTGGATCGGCATCGATTCGATCTCCCCGACGAGGATAGTGCTTTGCGAAACCGCTACAATATAACCCAAATCGATGGAATTTGTACGCAATGAGGAGACGGTCACAAAATGCCGCATTCCCGCGCCGCTCTCCCCTCATACGCTTCATTTCAAGTGATTTCCTTCGTCTGATTTCGCTACGCACTGAGATATTATTCTTATTTTATGTGTCTGGTCGACGTAAAGTTTGGTCGCCTGCGTTCTGTGTCTCTGCCTCATCACCAGCATGACTCGCGAGGTCTTTCAAGGTGGAGAATTTGGCGCCAATGGGGAGCCGGTTGGGGATCTCAACTTTGGGTCTCTTCCGGAGAATCTGTGGTTGCAATTGCTGGGACCGGGCTCGGCTCAGGCTCGACAGGAGGGAGGGGACGGAAAAACTCAACCTCGAAAAGGCGTCGGATTCCGGCGCTGTTTTCGGTGACGTCAAATCACGACCTCGAACTCGCTGAGATCTCCTCGAAAAGCCGGAAAAGCACTCCGGTTATGCG
>JAKBCQ010000150.1 GCA_021807585.1 Planctomycetota bacterium
CAGCGTCGCGACGAACTTGGCGATATCCACCTCGCCGCGACCGAGCGGAACCTCCTCGCCCCACGCTCCCGAAACCTTCGGCCGAATCGCGTCCTTCACATGCACGCTCCGAATCGAACCCGCCAACAGCTCGACCGCGGCGATCGGATCGCCCATATTATATAAAAGCATGTTTGCTGGATCGAAGTTGACTTGTATGCTTGGGCATTTTAACTCGTCGAGCGTCTTCTTGAGCAGGCTCGCGGGTTCCTGGCCCGTCTCGAAAGCGAGCGTGATCCCTTGTGCCGCGGCGAGATCCCCCGCAAGCGAAAGCGTATCGAGAAACGACTTACGATCGCGACTTCCCGGTTCGGGAATAAAACCCGCGTGGAGAGTCAGATCGGTCAACATAAGCTCGCGTGTTCGCGCAAGCCCCCATTTCAACCGTTCGATCCGTGCTCCTCGGGTCGCGGGATCGCCGAAACCTCCCGTCGCCTTGATCGTCGCGGGACTCGTGTAATCCTCGCCCGCAAATCCCAGCATCGCTCCGCTGAACTTGATCCCCGATCCGATCGCCGCGGCGGGCATCTCGTCCCCTTCAATCCACGATGCGTGATGCGGGTCGCCGCACGCGATCTGCGCCGCGGCGACTCCAAGACCGTCGAGCAAGCGCTTGAACTCCGCCACGCTCGAAACCTGTAAACTCCAACTGCAAACGCCAAGCGCGAACGGCGGAAGATCGCTCCGAGCCGAAGACGCGCCCGATTGTTCTGATATCGCCATATTTTTTTATCTTTCCATCTAATAATTTCAATATATTGTAACGTCGACGGAATCGATCGCTCCGCCGATCGGCGGTTCGATCCCGAGCGGTCGATTTTACGGCGAAAGCGCGCCGCGGGCGAACGAAAAAAGCGTGCGATCGACGCTGGTCCCCCGCCGATCGATTCTCACAAGGCGGGACGCACGGCGAGCGCGCGCGAGCCCAAAACCCGCGCCGCGGTCGCTGATCAATACAACCGCCGTGTCTGGACGAACGACGAACGGCCGGCCCGAAGAACGCGTCTCCTGATCATCAAATCTCAAATGTCGTGTGCGTGCCGCCCCCCGGCGACGACAGCGACGGTCGACCCAGCACGACCCGATTCCGTCCCAATTTCTTGGCTCGATACAAACAGAGATCCGCCGATGCGATCAGCGACGGAACGTCCGCGGGTTGATCGGGTTGAGCGCAAACGAGACCGACGCTCGCGGTGACCGGAATCCGCTCGCCCCGCGGCGCCCGAATCGATCGCTCCTCGATATCGCGGCGGATCCGCTCGGCGCGATCGGTCGCCTGATCCGCCGACGATACCGGAAGAGCCACGATGAACTCCTCCCCCCCGTACCGCGCCGCGAGATCCTCGACACGCGTCGATTGCCGCAACGACTGCGCCACCTCGCGCAAAACCACGTCCCCCGTATCGTGCCCGTATGTATCATTAATCGATTTAAAATAATCGATATCCAACATGATAATAGCCAAAACAAGTTGCTTTTTAACGGCGCAACCATGCAATATAAACACTTGATCGTTAAAATAACCGCGATTATACAACCGCGTGAGCGGATCGCGCACGGCGCGGTCGAAAAGCTCACGCTGGAACCGTTCGTCGGCCGCGTCGGGACGGACGATCTTGACGACGACCGTCGCGCCGAGCTGAATCCGATCGCCGTCGCGCACTTTAATCGGCTTCTGTTTCTCAACACGTGCGCCGTTGAGGTACGTTCCGTTCGTGCTCCCCAGATCGGTCAATTTCGCGGTCCCTTCGCTTTCGTGCGAGATCACCGCATGAAACCGAGAGACCGTTTCGTCGTTGAATTGAATCGAATTGTCGCTCGAACGACCAATCCGATTGATCCCCGGATGAAGCATCACGAGAGCCCCCGGAACGCCCCCGTTTTGGATCAACAGATAAAGCGGACGGGGATCCTCGGGGCGACACGTGTCGATGACCCGGCGTTCCCTCGCCAAATCGCTGAGGAATGTAACCCCTTTGTCGTCCATGTCTTCAAACCCCTCGGAGAATGTTTGATCGCTTCCAAAGCGACGACCGGCGCGCGACGTTGGAATTCCAAAACCGACTCCTCTTAGCAGCCTAGTTCGCCGCTCCCGATTGTCAATTGTTCTACGCCGGCCGAACGCCAAGGTTGTATGTCGTCTCTACAAAAAACACCCCCGAAGCGAGCGTGCATGCTCGACTGAAAGGTGTCGAAGGCGCCGATTCCAAAACTCGACTCCTCGCCGAATAGCGCGCGGCCCAGCGACGTCGGCTACACATCATAGAATTTTCATAGTCAATATATCTATGAGCGATCGGCTAGATCGATCTGGACGCGATCTCACCGCGGATCGCCCCAGAGAACGAACGAACCCCACGAATTGACCGCCGGCCGCTTCGCCCCGGAGTCTCCCTTGACGGTCGCGCCGGCGGGCGCCGTCGACGAGCCCCGAATCAGGTCGAGCCGCGCCGCTCGAAAAGCGTCCATACAAGATTGTTTCTTCACATAAAGATTTTTGAGGTAAAGAGTTAAAAACGCCTCGGTCGTCGCGGGATCGTCGCCGCCGAGCACCGTCACGACGCTCCGCGCTCCCGCCGCGGCGAACGCCGACGCGATTCCCCGAGGCGTCGGGCCGATCACCCCCTTCGGCGCCGCGACCGTCGCCGCGACGATCGCATCCCGACCCGCGAGATTCCAATCCGCGATCGCCTCGACCGTCGCGAATCCGATCGATCGATCCTCAAGTTGATAAGCGTTTGATTGTTTCTTAATCGAATTGAAGCCCGCGAACGCCAATCCTTCGAGAAGAGCCGGATCGTAACCGACGATTTCACGCCGCGTGATCGATTCAAACGAAACAAGACCGATCGATCCGCGCGGCGAATCGATCGCCGAGGGGATCCTCCCGGAACCCGATAAAGCCGAGGTCGCAATCGCGATCAACCGCGCGTGCGCCGCGGCCTCGACGATCTTGCGCCCCGTCGCCGCCGCTCCCGAAAGCTCGACGACGGGCTCGACCCCGCTCGCTCGAACCGCTCGAGCGAGCGCTTTCGCTCGCGCCGCCGCGGCGCCGTCGGGCTGCATTTTTTCCCCAGTCAAAACAAGCGGCGACATCCGTCGGAGAACTTCGGTCGCAACCGACGCGTCTGAACCTTGAGCCCCCCCCTCGCCCGACTCCGTCGTCGGATCGCTCCGATCAAAATCGACGTTCGCCGCGACGACACCCCCCGCGGCGCCGGGATCGATCGAAGCACGCGGTCCACATAACAGCCGCGCATCGGGTATTAACATAAACGCATATTTTTCAATCAGATGCGACCCCGGCGTCGCGCCGGGGAGCGCGTCCCAGGGCGTCGCGTCGATCGCGCCGTCGGGTGATATCAATACGTGATCGGTCCCTTGAATTTTTGATTCAAGCGGCGCCCATACGCGTTTTTTCAGCGCGGCGAGTTCAGAGGTCGGATCGCGTCCCGGCTCGTTGATCGCGACGAGAGCCCTTTCGACCGCGCCGTCGATCGCCAAAGCGGCTCCCAATTCGACGCGTTCGGGCGCCCCCCCGCGCCTGATCACGAACGCCGCGTAACGCGGCTCGCGCCGGGTCGACCTACCGTCTTCAATCGGTTCTTGATATTCATACACGATAAAATCAATGAACGCCGATCCCTCAGGGAGCGCCGCGGCGACGATTTCGGGACGCAAATCAAATCGCCCCGCCCCCGACCGTTCCGCGAGCTCGCTTTCAAGCCGGCCGCGTTCTGTTATTAAATTATGTATGAGCTTAATCTTGTTTTCAACTTCATCGGCGCCCGAGCGAGCGAGGTCGGCGTAAGCCGATGTAAGCCGCCCCCGCACCCGCGAAGCACCGGCGATCAAGTCGCGCGCGGAGCGATCGCGATCGAGCCGTCCCCGCGCCGTCGTCGTCGCGAGCGGAAATCCCTTCCAGGATAGCACGTGCTTATATACTTTTGCATCTTGGTCGCGGTGAGAGTCGGTCAGCGTCAGCGCGAGATCGACCGCGGCCTTGCGACGGCGCTCGATCGCGACGAGTTGACGATCGACGAGCGCAAGCCCCGACTTGGCGACCGCCCCCTCGAACAGATCGAGTGCGAGCTCAACCTCGACGAGCGACCTGGCGTCGTCGCCGGCTCGAAACGCGATCAGCGCAAGATCGAGCCGATTGAACGCGACTCCCGGATGTCCCTCGCCGAGCGTATCGCGGCGGATCGCGAGTTCCTCGGTCGAAAGCTTGCGGGCGCGATCCAAATCCCCCGCACGAGTCTTGAGAGCCGCGAGATCCCCCAGCGCCCCCGCGAAACCGGGCCCGCGCGAACCCTGACCAGACCCCCTCAGATCGCGCACCTCCTCGAACCGCGCTTCGCCCCGATCAATCCGACCCGCCGCCGCCTCAATTTCGCCCAAAACCGCCAAAGTGTTAATATAATCCGGATGCCGATTTCCTAACACGTCGATCCGTATCGCACGCGCGCCGTCGATCGCTTCGCGCGCCGTCGCATAATCCTCGCGATCGATCGCCGTCGTCCCCAGGCCGAAAAGCGCCGCGGCCAGATCGCCCCGGGTCTTCCCCTGGATCGCTCCGTACGCCCCCGCTACCCGTCCAAACAGCGCCTTCGCTTCGTCGAACCGACCCTGCTCATGATAAACGACGGCCAAATTCAACACGCTCATTAACGTGTTTACATCTTTTTGACCGAGCGTTTTCTCGCGAATCCGCAGCGCCCGTTCGTAATACACGCCCGCCGCGGCGAGATCCCCCTGCGCCCGCGCCGTGCTCGCGAGATTCGTCAATCCCGTCGCGGTTGAAAGGTGTTCGCCGCCGAGCCCGCGAATCCGCGACGCCACCGCAAGCTCGAGCAACCGCCGAGCCTCCCCCAAAACGCCTTGCGCCCGATAAAATTCGGCCAGATTCGCCAGGCTTACCGCGTAATCGGGCGAACGATCTCCCACAACCTCTTTCCGAATCGCCAGCGCCTTCTCAAACAGCGGCTTCGCCCGGGCGAAATCCCCCTTCGCCTGCATCAGCACCGCAAGATTGTTCAGGCTCGTCAAATACGCGGGATGGCGTTCGCCGATCGTTTCCTTCCTGATCCGAAGCGCCTCCTCGATCATCTCGCGGGCGGCCGACAGATCATTCTGCGCCCATAACAACATGCCTAGATTGTTCAGGCTCGTCGCGTAATCGGGATGCTTGATTCCCGATTCCTCCTTGCGCCGCGCAAGCGCGTGCTCAAGAAGCAGCCGCGCCGCGGGAAGATCGCCGATCTCCTGCAGCGAAGCCGCGACGTCGTCGAGCGAATCGATGAACATCGATCGCCTGTCGGTCGAATATTGAATCCCAAGCGCGCCCCGAATCAACGCCTGAGCCCCGGCGACGTTCCCCATCTTTTCATCAAGAAGTGCAAGGTTAATCATGCTTGTCGCGTATTCGCTCGAATATTCTCCCGCGGCCTCCTTGCGAATCGCCATCGCCTCTTCAAACAGCCTGCGCGCCTCGGCGAAATCGCCCCGCTCGAGCGCGAGTTTGGCGAGATTATCGAGCGCGTTCGCGTAATCGACATGCTTCCAACCAAGCGAATCTTTGCGAATCCGCGCCCCCTCCTCGAACAACACCCGCGCCTGGTCGAGCTTTCCTTGCGCTTTGAATAAAAGCGCAAGATTATCCAGATTCTTGGCGTAATCGGGGTGACGATCGCCGAGATTCTCCTTCTCGATCCGCAGCGCCTGTTCGATCAGCGGCTGCGCCCCCGCGAGATCTCCCTGCGACCACAACAATCGCCCCAGATGATTGAGCGACGCGGCGTAAGCGGGATTCCTCTCGCCCAGCGCCTCGCGGCGAATGTCGACGATCCGCCGGGTCGCACTCATCACCTCTCGCAGCCGCCCCTCGGCCGAAAGTTTGGGGATCTCGTCCTGCAACTTTTTGGCTTCGGCAAGCTTGACGTCGGCGTCGCGCCGGGCGCGATCGCGCGCATCCTTTACGCCCCGCCCAGCCGAATCCGCGGACGACTTCGCCTCGGGTCGCGGCGAATCCTGCGTTCCTAATAAAGTGCAAATAAGAACACAATACAAATAATTCATGTCGTCGGATCCCGCGAAAAGCGAAGTCGTCGAGGAAAACGCTCGGGAAGGGCGGAACTCCCGCTCAAACCTGATTTCATAGCGCCTTGAGATCACGGAGGAAATCGCAACCTCCTCCTCAAGATCCTCACGCCCAGGAGTCGTTCTCGCGGGAGAGCGAACGACATCCTCGGCGCCGCTCAAGCAACGACAGTTTATCATCCAGCGCCGCCGATTGCGACCGGATTCAAGACGACCACACAAGGTGGCACGCGTTTGATCATCTGCGATCACAAGACTACTCAAAGGGCGCTTCTCGCTTCAGAAGAAAAAGGTCTTCCCCAGATGATCCGACGGGAAGCGTGCCCGCGTTACGATCCGATAATTCTTGATTTAATAAATCTGTTAATATAATTTTTACATAAATAATTTTTGTAACTTTATCTATCATACACATTTAAAGACGGCGCACGGGGTCGTCGTGGATTCTCGCACGCTCAACATAATGTTCGCCGTTATGGAGAAGAGACGCCGACGCCGACGTCATCATCGATC
>JAKBCQ010000151.1 GCA_021807585.1 Planctomycetota bacterium
CAAGGTCGGAGCGAGATACCCGTGTTGGTACGACCCGGACCGTCCCGAGAAGGCCATCCTGGTGCGAGGGCACGCCTGGGTTCCGTACCTCCTCCTCGTCGTGCCGATCGTGTTCCTGCTCGTCGGCGGGGTGGGGATTTCTCGCTCGTTGAAAAACCGGGGGAAGCCGGCATCATAGCGTAGGCTCGAGCGGGCGCCGCACTAGCCGGGCGCCGCGCCGGTCGGATATCCAATCATTTACCCGCCCGAGTGGATCGGCGGGTTGAGATGATCGTAAGCGATTGCCGGATTGAGGATTGCGTCTCCGAGGTCGCACCCTTGATTTGGGAAAGCGGCGCCGCGGGAATCGGAAACGAATGATTCTTGGACGTCCGGGTTATTGTGTTTATATCTTGTTGCATTATCATATTTACAATAGAGGCAATTCATGATCTCTAACCGCTCTCTCCCGACCGACACGGTGTTACCGCATATCGAGTATCAAGACCTGGAGGAAGCGCTCGCATGGCTTGGCAACGCATTTGGATTTGTTGAGCATTATCGTTACGGAGATCCGATCCGCGGAGCTCAGGTCAAAGCCGGCGACGCGTGGATCATGCTGAATCAGGCAGAGGCCGATAGCGTTTCACGCAAACGACTTGGGTCAGGGTCGATGAGCCTGACGATCTTCATCGAGGATCTCGAAGCGCATTTCGAGCGGGCGAAATCGGCTGGAGTCGCCATTCTCGAAGAGTTACATGAGACGGTATACGGTGAACTTCAGTACGCCGCGGGAGATCTCGATGGGGGCCGTTGGATCTTCTCGCGTCATTCCCGCGACTTAAGCCCCGACGAGTGGGGGGCGACGGTCTCACACGCCGCCGCGCCGGCGGTTCAAATCTCCCCGATGCTCGCGGTGAGCGACGCCGACGCCGCCGTCGATTTCTACCAGAAAGCCTTTGGCGCCGAGGTTCTTTGGCGGATTGGAGACGATCATATTGTCGCGGGCCTGATGATTCACGGAGCGCGATTCTTTCTGGCTAGCGAGGCCCCGTCATCCGGCACACGAAGTCCAAACGTCGCGGGTTTTACGACCGTGAGGATCGAGCTTTTTGTGGACGACCCGGAATCGGTCCATCGCCAAGCGGTGCTCGCGGGCGCCAAGTTCAGAAACCCCGTGATCGAACACGCGCACCAAACGATCGGCCCGCGCCCCATCCGGCGCATGCTGCAAGGCGACGTCGTCGACCCGTTCGGACATCTGTGGCTGATCGGCAAAATCCTCGAATAGCACGCCCCGGGCCGATCATGAATCAGACACACTGAGCCTCAATATAAGGATCATTTAGCATAAAATATAAAGAATATGTTATTATAATTATCATTCTAGCTCGGGTGATTCGCCCGAAAGAGGGGAGAATGCGCCTCGACCTTGTCGTATCCCTGGGCTTCGACCGCGACGACCGAACTTTTCATTACAAACATTTTTGCATGATTGAAAATGTACAAATGTTTAATTTCGGGTTTGATCGTATCGGTGGTACTCGCATGCGAGGCGACGATGCGATTCGACCGATCGACCGGCGAGCGGTGAATGAACGTTCGGCGATCCTCGAACGATATCGGGTTCGTGAGCGAGTTTAAAAGATAAGAATCAAGGCACACTTAAGATCGATCGCGATCGTGAAGGATTCTCAACCCGCTTGTGAGAGACGATTGAGGAGCCTGCACTCGATGCGTCGGCTGTTGATATCGAGGACGCGGAGGATCTCCATGACCTCGTCCATCGGCAATTTGTAATCGATCGCCCAGACGATGATGTCGAGATTTTCCTGACCCGTTTTGAGCCGGTTGATGATCTCGGGCATGAGGCGGGAGTCGACGAATTCGCGTTCGAGGAGGCCGAAATCGTCTTGATCGAGTTCGATCCAGAACGCACGACCTTCGAGATGTTCGAGCCAGCGATGGCGGAGGTAACCGCTCCAGTGTTCGCGAATCCAGCGACGAATCGCGGATTCGCCCAGGTCGCGACCCGCTTTTTCGCTCTCGATCCACTTGTATCGCTCGGCTTCGGCGGCCGAGTGATCGTGCACGCTTTGTCGACCGTTATCGTGAAATTGGAGCACCATCGGCAAGGTGATCTCGCGCATCGGAGCCTCCGGTCATTGAAGGATTCCATCCCTCGCGTCGGCTGTGCTTCAACCGTCGTTCTAGGCGAAAAACGGTTGAAGTCCAGTCGGCGTGTGACAAAAAACGATGCGTCGAACGCTTCCAGCTGACGCCAACCTCGTCAATATTTCGTATTTGATCCCAAAATCTTAACATCGAGAGCGTCGCCTCGACAAGGGTGATTCCAACCGAGCGACCAAGATTTCAAGAAGCCACGATCCACCCCGTCCCGATCGAGGCTTCGATCGCGGCGCACTCCCGCACCGACAAGGTCTCGGGCTCGACCGCGCATCGCCCATCGCCTCAAACGATCATTTATTTGCAAATAACACTATATTTAGCTAAATAAATACTTTATGAAGTTTCGAGACGCGGGTGGGCGAACCAAGCGAGTTCGCGTCCGATCATCACCGCGACTCCCGTCGAGCCGACCGCTATCGCCGGCCCCAAAGCCGAATCGAGCACGGCGCGCCACTGAGTTTCGCCTTTGAGATCCGAACACATTAAGTTCATATCACGATATGTAACGCGCCGGATGATTTTATCGGGGCTAAGGCACACTTGAAACGGAGGTTCGAGGGGGCCGGCTTCGGCGATCACATCTCCCGAGCCTCGAATCGCCAGAGTGCGACCGTCGGGAGCGGTGACGACCGCGGCGTCGCCGATCCGCCTCATCTCCCACGATTCCCACGGAATCGCGGTTTCCCATAAAACGTCCCCCTCGAGGGAATGCCCGCGAAGCCGTTGGACGCGATGCGCCAACGATAACCACGCGACCTCGCGGGGCGATCCTTCGGGCGCCTCGATGAGAGCGAGCGGTTCGGCGGGATCGGTCGAGTACGAACCGAGCGGTTCGCCCGCGGCGTCGAAGATCCGCAGTAAACCGTCCTCGGTCGTCGCCGCAAACGCGCTCGCGCGACCGATCGCGCAATATTCCACGGGAGAATCAATCTCGCGCCGCCAGATCCAACGCCCGTTACCCTCCGTCGACGCTCGACCCAACCGATCGCGCTCCTGGATGATCGCCAGGCCGAACCGTTCGAGACTCGGCTCGAGATGGCTGATCTCGGCGAAACTCATATCCAAACGCCGGCTTGTGTTTGTACGAACATCATAGATTACGATCATGCGATCGGTGGCCGCGACGACGAAACCGGGCTCGAGTCGGAGAATCCTGCCGACGCCGATGATTTCGGGCGCGACGCCGATTTTTCGGCCGTTTTGATCGTAAACGGTGAGCCGATTGTCGCGGCCGATCAAGGCGATGCGGGGGGGATCGTCGAGGACCGCGAGGACGATGGAATCGGCGTCGGAGTCCGATTTGGCGATCGGCATCGTCCAATCGGCGCGACGAATCGAACCCGCGGCGGGGCTCGCCGCGGAGGATTTCGAGCGAATCGCCGGGTTTTCCAGCGGTTTCGGCGCGGCGCGACGATGAGAGTCTTCGGCTTCGGTAGAAGTCGATTCGAGATCGAGCCGGTCGATCTCCCCCGTCGCGAGCCCGTAGATGATATACCGGCCGAGCGCATCGCACTCAAGCGCGACCGCGGGACGTGGAAGCCCTGTTTTCCAGCGAACATTGCCCGTTCGGTTGAGAATCGCGAGCTCCCCCTCGGCGGTCGCGACCGCGATCCTCCTGCCCGAGAAATCGACCGCGGCGTGCGCCGCGGATCCTCCCAGATGATAAGACCCTTCGCTCTTCCCCTCGGCGTTGAACCGTTGAACGCCGTGAGTGAAACAACTCGCCAAAATCATCCCCGCGTCTCCCGTCGTCGTCAGCCTGCCGACGCTCGAGAGCTGCCCCTCCTTCCAGGCGATCTCGAGATCGATCTTGCCGGGCTCGGAACCGGGAAAAATCTCATAAGCATGAATTGCTCCGTAAGCCGACGCCGCGAGTAAAATCGGCTTGGTGGGAACGAAAACGAGGTGAGAGATCGGCTGGAGCGAAACGACTTTCCCGGCGATCTTACCGTAACTTGTATACAATTGAATCATTTTTTCACGCGAGGCGATCGCGACATATCGTCCGAGGGGGTCGATCGCCGCTGCGGAGGGGTCTGGAACGGAGGCGCGGTCGGTTTTTTGTTCGAGCGCGCGATCGAGGAGAATGAGCCGAGAGCCCGCGGTCACGATCGCGGTGAGCGAGCCGTCGTCGCTGATCGCCGCGGCGACGATACGAGCCGGAAGCTTCTGCTTAACGATTAAAGTTCCAAGTACGTCGATCAAATAAAGTCGATCGGCCTCGTCCCACGCGAGGATCGTTCCCGCCTCGCGCGCAAGCGCCATGCCTCGCAACGGAGCGTCGGCGACGACCGACCACGCGAGAACGGGGTTCATCGCGGAATTGCGATTCGGCGCGGCGCCCAACAGATCTCCTCCCTGATCATATACGAATATAAATATCAAACTTGGCGATTGTCGATCGCGGCGGTTGTCCGGTCGCGATTCAGCGCGATCGGGCGAGTTCACCGCGGGCGACCTGGATCGCCTGAGTGAGCACGGGATCGGTTTTGGGATCGCCGAATTCGACGTCGTGGAGCGGATCCGATCCCTTCGGTTTGGCCGCGGTTCGCACCAGAATATCGGGAGGAACGCCCTGTTCGCTATAGGGACGGTCGAGCGGCGAATAAAACTTGGCGGTCGTCAACTTGAGCCCCGCGGGAACCGTACGCAACGAAAAGATGCTTTGCACCGATCCCTTGCCGAAGCTGCGCCCGCCGACGATCCGCGCCCTGCCGTTTTCCTGAAGCGCCCCCGCCAAGATCTCACTGGCGCTTGCGCTTTCATGATCAATAAGAACAGATATAGGCATATGCCATACTGAACGTCCGGTGGCGCGGTAGATTTCGGACTGTTCGGCGCCGCGTCCGCGCGTCGTCACGATCACTCCGCGATCGATGAACTGATCGGCGATCGACACCGCGACGTTGAGCAGCCCTCCTGGATTGCCGCGTAAATCGAGGACGAGATAGCGCATTCCCTTCGTTTCCAGCTTCGCGATCGCTCGTCTCAGTTCGTCGAGCGACGATTTTTGAAATCCGGTCAGTTGCACGTAGCCGATTCCCGCGGATTGATCGACGATCTTGGCCTGAGGAACGCTTTCGACCTCGACCGAACGTCGGATCAAAGTGAATCGTTTTGAAGCGCCGTCGCGTTTGAGAACGGTGATCGCCAGCCGCGACCCCTCCTCTCCCTGAAGCCTCGACGCGGCCTCGTCGATGCTCAAACCTTTGACCGCGCGATCGTTGATTTGCACGATCCGATCGCCCGGCTTCAAACCCGCCTGCTCGGCGGGTCCGCCATGAATAATGCTTAACAGTAATAATGAATCATGATCCAACTTAAGCTCGACGCCGAGGCCGACGAAATTGCCGTCGATCATCGCATAAAGATCTTCAAGCTTATCGGGAGTGAGGCAGCTTGTGTAATCGTCGAGCGCGTCGCACGCGCCGAAGGCGAATTCGAGCACCACCGCGACCGCCGACAGGCCGATCGACTTCAGGCTCGCCTCCTCGATTTGAATCACGAAACGCCGCGCGTCGATTCGATCCCGCGCGACGACCCGCGCACGTTCCTGTCGGAGCCGGTCGCGAAGCCAAAGAACGCGATCCGCCGAAGCCTGAGGAACGTTCGCCTTAAGAAACACGGGGTCGCGGAGCGCGACCTCCAAATTATCGAGCCCGCCGCGTAATAACGGCTCGATCCGCACCGGCTCCACATAATTGGTTTCGATCCGCTCGAAGATCTCGTCGAGAACCTGCAACGCCTGATCATTTGATAAATGCAAAAGTGTTTTACGAAAGCTTTGATCTTGATATCGGCGATTAAGTCGATAATGGATTTCACAAAGCCGAAGCCGATGGCGGAACCGGGTGTGATCGGGCCATTTTTCCAGAGCGTCTTCGTAAACCGTCATCGCCGACGACCAGTCGCGTTTACGTTCGAGGTCGAGGGCTTGTTCGAGCGTCGCGTCGGCGGGGTCGGTCGCGGGTCGTTCGATCCCAGGGATCGCTCCCGTCGCCGAATCGGTCGCGGAACGCGAATCAATCGCGACCGTCGGTTTGGCGGCAGGATTCGATTCGGAACGGGGCGGGTCGCCCCATGCGGTCCCCAGGACGACGAGCCAAATCAGGCTCGCGGTCCCGATCGTTCGGCGGGATCCGATCCAACGCATCGTCCCGAGACTCCTCGACTGGTTGCGAAGCTACGGATGAAAATCAAGCCGATGCGAGTCGAACGCGCAGGGTTCGAACGCGGCGAAACGTCGTCAACGTCGCGCGGAGCGGACCGAACGCGTCGCTTTCGTCGATCGGTTCGTTCGAGCCGTCTCGAACGCTCCACCCGCCGCTCCTTGGCTGCGAAAACGGTTTGGTGTCACTTTCAACCAGCGGGTGTGATCGTGGGAGGATTCGAGCGAGGGAAATAGCCGCGCGATTCGCTACAATCGCGTGTTCGTTCCCGTAACCGTCCAATCTTCCCGC
>JAKBCQ010000152.1 GCA_021807585.1 Planctomycetota bacterium
GATAGCACGAATCCGCGCATCGGATGATCCAAACCTTCGGTTTGTTTAATCTCGATAGCTACTGATCGAATACGGGATCGTCATTCAGGTCGGGATCCTTGGCGCGGAATTCGGTGAGGAGATCATTCTGATATTCGGCGATCACATGATCGAGAGATCGACCGGGATGGAGGCTCATTAATGAGATCTTTCCAGTTCACTCGATCACGTTCTTCATTCTTAAAATCTCCTCATACTTCTCACGGCTCAATGGGCATCTCACAAGATCTTGGAATTGCTGATTGTTAATCTTGCACTGCTTCGCCATTCGATTCATCATGGCGTCTCCGAGATCCCTTTTCCCTCCACGGCTTGTTTTTGTGCGCGCCCTTGTTTTAAGTCCGTCCATCGTATAATAGACAAAAAAATGATGATCTCCTGATAATTCTTGAAAACCCTTTGATGTCAAGGCCCGTTCAACTTCTTTCTTAGACATCGGCGCCGGATATCTCCCTAAAACGATTATTGTAAACAACCCCAAGTTCCCGAGCGGATTTCGTCATTTTTTCGGGAACCTCATTCGCGTAAGCGTCCCAGACGAAAAAGATCTGTTCGACGATCTCATTGATCAGATCCTGACGCGTATCGGCGAAAACGTTTAGATCCAGATCTTCATTCTCGACGATATATAGTTGCGAAGTTTCCTCATCCAATTTGGGGTGAAATTCAACCGAATGATCGGCGAGAAGCGTTCGTCCATTCCATTCGAATCGATTCAGTTCAATCGGACTGAGATCGACGGGTTCGATCCTGGATACGTCGGTCATCCGAATCGGGTTTCCTTTATTGTCGAGCGTAAAGCCTCCGGTCAGTTGAATTAAATCGCGTCGACTTTCGAATAGATCGACTTCGAGATCTTGCAAATAAGTGCAATGGATTTGCTTATTAGTAGGTGGATATTTAATCGTAATGCGAAACTGATCAAATTGGATCGCGATCAATTCTCCAGTGACCGTCATCACATCTTCTGAGATTCCTTGAGACAGCAATCGCTCGATATTTTTCGTCATTCGTCCATTAAGAGAAACTTCTGTTTGAGATCCCAATGCCAACGACGCTCCCCAACGTTCTCCTCGCCTCGGAGACAGCTTTCTCAGGATGCGAAAGGCACGATCTCTATATCCCGAATCGGGCATGATCTGACGAACCTTTTCATCATCCCCCTCGGATGTGGCTTTCGCGAATTCGACAATTTGTGATAATATATTAACATGATCTAATAAACTCGGTCCGGTTTCGTCGACAATTGACAAAGGAATTTCGAAGCCGCCTTTCATCGTTTGTCCGCACCGTAAGCGATAGCGTCTTCTCACCTCATCCGGCGGACTGAAACGTCGATTCAATGGACAATTTTCCGCCATAGAGCCGAACAAAACCGACAAATCCGACATCCCCTCCAAAAGCTGGACGAGAACCTCAACGGATACAGAGTTATCCTTAGTCTCTTCCCCCTCGATACGGAGCAGCGCTCGCTTCAGATCGTCCATGCTTAATCCTCGCTCCGATCAGACTTTATATTCTTGTGGACAGAGATCTCTCGCGACCCGAGAGTCGAGAAATCGATGAAAACCCCGACGCGAGAATCCATCGTGTTATTTTACGACGCATTTCCTGTTTTATCCCCCTTTGTGTTTCCAGTCGAGTGAAATCGTCCTCTCATAATCGGATATAACGAATCCATCTGAGATTCGGGCGAGCGACGATAGACGCCAACCGTTTTATGGTTCGGACCAATGGCCGCGACGCGAGGTCTTGCGCCCCTTGGACTTAGGCGCAGTCGATTCGCCGAAGAGATCGAGGCTTGAACCGTCGGCTTCGGATTTCGGCATCGGCAAATCGATCACGGGCTAGGGTAAGGTTCTCGTTGAGCAGGATATCCCAATATGGGTCGTGTTTCTTGGTGAAAGCTTCTAGGCCGATTTGCTTGATCTCGTCGAACATCGCGAGGCAAAGCAGCGGGGCTTTGGGATAACACTTATGTTTGAATGATGAGAGGACGTCCTCGTATTGATCGCGAGAAAGATCGTAGGCGTCGGCGAGGATATCTGTCAAAATGTCCAGTACCAGGCGGGATTTAAACTCGGATGAGAAACGCCGTCGCGACTGCATGCAGGCGCCACTCCAGACGGATCCCCCCCTCCATGATGCACCTGTCGAGAATATGGGCGCACTACAGTGGCGCGACGCGATCAAACGATCAAACGATCGGCTTCGTTTCGCTTGACAAGATCGCGGGAACGGCGATGATGGCGGCGCCCCGCGGGTCGCGAAGCCGATCCGCGACTCGTCACGTGGAATCACCGATCCGACGGAGCACGGCGATCATGCATGGACGTATGTCGCTATCTCAGTGTATTTTGTGCGTTTTCGCGGCCGCGGGAACGGTCGCGGGATCGTTCGCCGCCGCGGGCGAAGACGCCTCGGGGCGTTCCAAGCCGTCGAATCGGTCGCGACCAAGCGAGCATAAATCAATCGACAAATACGAGTTTGGCCGAGGCGACCGATCCTTTTGGCTGTTCGAGCCCGCCGACCCCAAGCCCAAGTCGGCGCCGGTGATCGTCTTTCACCACGGCTGGATGGCCTACAATCCCGGGATTTACGGCGCCTGGATCGAGCACCTCGTTCATCGCGGCAACATTGTGATCTTTCCCCGCTATCAGAACGATGTCTCGACCGATCCCGGCCAGTTTTTGGCGAATTCGCTGAGCGCGACGAAAGACGCGTTCGACGTGCTGGCGACCTCGCCGAGTCACGTTCGCGCCGATCGCAAGCGGTTCGTGTTGATCGGGCATTCGGCGGGGGGGAACTTATCGGCGCTGATGGCTGCGGCGGCGAAAGAGGAAGGCCTGCCCGAGCCCAAGGCGGTCGTCGCGGTCACCCCCGGCGAGGTGAAACCGCTCGCCGAAGACGCTTTAAAAGACTTGCCTTCGACGATGCTTTTTGTCGTCACGGTGGGCGAGGACGATCAGGTATTGGGCGATACGCGTGGTCGCGAGTTGTATTCAAGAGCGACGACGATCTCCAAGGAGCGGAAGAAATTCGTGCTCTTCCGGAGTGATTTGCACGGATTTCCACCGTTGATCGCCGATCATACGTCGCCCGCGGCGTCGTCGCGCAAGCTCGATACGGGGGAGGCGCCGTTTCGGTCGCTTCAGATGTTTGACGCCGAGGTTGACGCGCTCGACGTCGAGGGGTATTGGAAGCTCGCCGACGTGACGATCGACGCGGCTTTCGCGGGGAAAACGCTCGACGAGGCGACCGATCGGGGGAAGAAGTGGATCGATCTCGGTCGATGGGGGGACGGCGTCGTGGTGACGCCGCCGATCATCGGTGACGATCTGGCGTCGTTTCCTCGTGTGATCCATCCCAGCGGCGCGAAGATCATCAATTGGTTCACGCCGTGGAATTGACGAGATCCTTGATTCGACCCGTCCCGGGAGGATCGGCCGAATCGATTAAGTGGAAACGATTTATAGCGAGGGGTCAAGAGTCATCATATGACGTTTGGGTTGGTGCGAACGGCGTGATTTTTGGGTTCGCTTGCGAATCGTCGAGACGTACTGGACTCGCACGGTTCTCCGTATTAGATTTGACATATTGAGTAATCGAGAGGAGCGATTCGAGTCGAACGCGATGAAGCGATTTGGCTCGATAAGAAAAATGGATGTGGAAAGCTGAAGTTCAGTCGATCTATAATGATTGAGGCGACGTCTTCTGTCGTTCCCGTCGACCTCCCGATGATTTTCGAGTCGCCGATTCGTTCGCCCCGAGGCTCGTGTTTATGTCCGCACGATTAATTGCGCTCGACGAGGGGATGGACATCGTCCTCGATCGTTCCATGATCGTGATCGGCCGTCACCCTCAATGCGAGGCGCGATTGGACTCGCTGCGCGTTTCGCGGCGGCATTGCTGCATGGCTCGAACCGACGAAGAAGTCGTCGTCCGCGACCTGGGGAGTACGAACGGGATTCGCATCAATGGTAGGCGCGTCGAATCGGGACGGCTGAGGCCGGGTGATGAATTATCGATCGCACATATTCGTTATCGTCTTGAAGTGGATGGAAACGATTCGCCGCTGACGGTCGCGGGAAGCATCGCGGATTTGCCGCGTGATTTACCGCGTGACGAGCCCCCCGCGGCGCCGCCGCGAAAATCGACTCCACCGATTCCTCCACCGCCGCACATCAAATCGACCGCGCCCGAGGGGGAGCAGGTGTTGCGTGACGACGATTCGATCGTCGCCGCGGTTCGCAAGAAGCTTCCGGCGGAACTCAAAGATCAATGCCAAATTCAGATTGTGGTTCGGATGCCCCGGGAATCGGCGTCGCCGAATCATGATGTCGATGGAGACAACGAACCAGCATGCCGGCCCGATTAGTTCCATTAACTCCTGGAGCGGCGCCGTCGATCGCGATGCAGCGGCAAGTTTTACTGATCGGCCGTCATCCCGAATCCGACCTGCGAATTGAATCGCCCCAGATCTCCGAGCGTCATTGCTGCCTCGCACAGACGAACGGGAGTCTCGTCTTGCTCGATCTCGGCAGCCGCAACGGCGTACGCGTGAACGGGCGTTTAACGACCGAGGCGCGGATTCATGTCGGCGACGAGGTCGCGATCGCTCATCTGCTTTATCGAGTCGCCGAGGTTACCGATTCCAACGGTTCGAGCGTCGGAGCGGGTCCGGCCGCGAATTCCGCCGCCAAACCCGTTTCCAAGCGGGCCAATCCCCCCGCGGCCGCGGCTAAACCGCAGCCGCGCGACCGCGCCGAAGCGAAGCCTCAATCCGCCAAACCCGTCGCGGTGAAATCGGACGACGATCATCCTTCGAGCCTCTCCGATCTCCCCTTCGCATTTGGAGATACCGATCTTGTTCCGATTGACGATATCTAAATGTGATTTACAACACATATTAAATCGGTTCAAGGACGTCGAGGGAACGATCGCCGCGACGTCGTCGATCCTCACTCGCTCGTTCGCGCCGGTTCTCGTTGTTCACGCGTCGTCGCCACTTTGAATCGAAGTCGCGCGCGGGATACAATCTGATCTTCGCCGACCGGAATCCCGATCGGGACGACAATCGAGGTCGCATCATGAATTTCGCATTAAGATTTGTAGCTTTGGCAATCGTGATCACGGGAACGACCGCCGCCGCGGCGGCGAAGCCCGAGCGCGTCCACGTCAATCAAGAGTCGACCGATCCCGCCTCGATCGAACGCTTCGGGCGGGGTTATCGCTATCCGCGATCGGGCTGGGTGGTGCTTCATATTGAGGGAGAGCCGTACGAGCGAGGCTATCAGCACGGTCGGCTGATGGCCGATGAGATCGCCGATTACGTTCGCTCGCTCGCGTCGCTCCGGAGCGTCAAGGCGCCGAGCGAGGGTTGGCGCGACGCGCGTCTCACCGTCAACGCGGTCTTTCTCCGTCGCTACAACAAAGAATTTCTTGAAGAGATGAAGGGAATCGCCGACGGCGCCGCCGCGGGAGGGGCGAAATTCGAGGGAAGGCCGCTCGATCTCCTCGATATCGCGGTCGTCAATTCCGAGATCGAGCTCGCGTTTCTCGATTCGGCGCTCGCGGCGACCCCCGTCGGGCTTGAAGGAATTCGCTTTCCCGAGCCCGTACAGACCGCTCCCGCGCGTCCCGGTCCGCCGCACTGCAGCGCGTTCGCCGCGACCGGCGCCGCGACCGCCGACGGCAAGATCGTCTTCGGCCACATCACGATGTTCAACCTCGCGATGGTGCGGTTCTTTCACGTGTGGCTCGACGTCAAACCGAGCCAAGGTCATCGGGTGCTGATGCAAACATATCCCGGGGGCGTCCAAAGCGGTATGGATTATTATATGAACGATGCCGGATTGCTCGTCGCCGAGACGACGATCAAGCAAACGCGGTTCGACATCGCGGGAGAGGCGCTCGCCTCGCGAATCCGCCGCGTCCTCCAATATTCGGATTCGATCGATTCCGCGGTCGAAATCCTCAAAAAAGACAACAATGGAATGTACACTAATGAATGGTTGCTCGGCGACGTGAAGACGAACGAGATCGCGATGTTCGATCTCGGCACGACGAAGAGCAAGTTGTGGCGCAGCGGTGACAAGCAATGGCCGGGGGGGACCGAGGGCTTTTATTGGGGTTGCAACAACGCCAAGGATCTTGACGTTCGGCTCGAGACGATCGCCGGGCTCGACGATCGGCCCGTCAACGTCGTGTTTCATCCATCGGAACGTGATATTAAGTGGATTTCTTTATATAAATCACATAAAGGGAAGATCGACGCCGATTTCGGTTTCGAGGCGTTCACGACTCCGCCGCTCGCGGCTTATCCGTCGTGCGACGCCAAGTTCACGACGTCGGATCTGGCCAAGGAATTGAAAACATACGCGATCTTCGGCCCTCCTCTTGAACGTACGTGGGCGCCGACCGCGGCTCAAAAGCTCGCCCAGCCTTCGATCGAGCCGCTCGTCCCCAACGATTGGACCCTCCTCTCGGCCGAACCTCCCGCCGCTTCGGGTCGACCGCGTCATGTCGTCGATTTGGCGTTATCGTCACACGACTCGACTTCGTCGCGTTCGCGCGG
>JAKBCQ010000153.1 GCA_021807585.1 Planctomycetota bacterium
CGATCCTTCGTGTTTGAGCGTCGATCAGCGGATCCATTTCATCCGTTCGACATAGGGACGAAACGGTACGACCATATCGCGCGAAAGGGGAACTTTGGGTCCGAACGGGACGGCGTGGGGCCAGTAGACGAAGAACGCCTTGCCGACGAGCAGGTTTTCGGGAACTTCCCAACTTTCGCGATGTTGGTCGTCCCAACCCTGACCGATACCGTCGGGATCGTAATTGGGATCGAAGCGATCGAGCGTTTGCCATGCGCGGCCGTCGCGGCTTTTGGGGCTATTATCGCCCATCGCCATATAATGACCCGGCGAGATCGAGTAATCGTGTCCCTTGACGTTGGCGAGCGGGTTGAAGCGAGCGGGGTCGGCGAGAGCGTCGAGCATTTCGATCGCGTCGCCGGGGGCTCGATCCCAGAGTTCGTCGTAATCGGATCGATTGGGGAATTGCGTGTAATACACGTCTCGCGTGATCACAAGATCGGACACTTGAATTTTAGCGGAATGCGCCGCGACGCCGATCGGTTCGAGGTCGAGCTTGGAGGGGGAGACCGCGGTGCGAGCGCCGTCGTTATACGACCAGCCGTCGCCGAACGGGAGCGAGCCGTCGACCCAGAGGGTAAGCCGGCCGTCGACGTTGGCGAAACGAACGTCGTGCGTCCCCTCGCCTTTGAGCGCGGTTTGCGCGACGGTCTCGAACACGTCGGCGCCGCTTATCAGCCGCGCCACGCCCGTGGCAAGGTCGATCTCGCAACGGTGAATCACGCCGCCGCGAACGAGCCGAAACGCGATCGATCCCGACGTCGATTCGACCTTCACACGGCAAGCGAGCGTTAAATCCCCCACCCAGTGCGGCTGATACCAATCGCGATCCTCGCGCCGGCTCGCGTTAAGATTGGTGTTATAAGCATAAAAATCGGTGATTAAACTGGCTCGCGGCGGCCGAGGCGCGGGCCGCTTGTTTTTGGCGGCCTCCCATTGATCGGGATCGGGGACGAGATTGTGATATTTGAGTTCGGTCCAGTTCTCCGACGCCGAGCAGGAGAACGCGCCCGGGCGAGGCTCGGTCCACGCTTTTTCGTCGTCGCCGGTCCAGCGTTTCCATTCGGGACCCGTAAGATCGCGGGGACGAAACCGATCATCATACACCGGCATCTGCATTGCTAACTGATGAAAAAGCGGCTTGCGCTCAATCTGAAACGGCTCGTTCGAACCGCGCGGACGCGTGAGGACGTCGCCCGCGTAAATCCGAACGTCCTCGCCGGGGAGGCCGATCAATCGCTTGATGTAATCGACCTCGGGCTCCTCGGGATAATGAAACACGAAAACATCCCATCGCTTGGGTTTGCTCGCCCCCGGCAAAAACGGTAGTTCGTAGGGGAACTTCATCACCAGAATCCGATCCCCCTTGAAGCTCGGCTCGCCGCCGATCTTCGCCTGATACCGACAGTTCACGCACGTGCCGTATTCCACCATCCGCTCCGCCGCGTTGTAAGAAGCGGGCAGCTCGACCTCGTCGGACGCGTTCACCGCGTAAACGAATCCACACTGAGGACAAGTGATTTCTTTATGACGTCCCATCAGCGTGGGCGCCATCGATCCCGTGGGGATGACGAACGCCTCGGCGACGAAGCCGCGGATCAGGATCGCCAGCACGATCGCGAAGACGATCTGTTCGAGCAACGTTTCTTCGCGGGGTGGGATCGGAGGAGGTGAGGTCGCCGGAGTCGCGGCGGGATCGGCTGTCGTCGCGGGGCGCGGATTCGAGATCGCCGCGGCGGCTTCGGTCGAAGGTTTCGCCGAGGCTTCGCTCGCGGTTGAACCCAGGGTCGGCGTTTCAGCGGATTTCGAAGGGCTTTGGCTCATCGATCGTCAGTGTCCCGTCGTGGAGGAGAAACGCGGTTACCTCGCGTATGGAATCCGAGCGAGCGACCTACCTAACGAACATAACGGATTTTCGTCGGGTCGGGAATCCAATATGTCGCGCGGCCGAAAACCTTGAGAGGCGCCGCCTGGCTTGGCAGGTGGACAAGGAACGGCTTGCCGATCAGATCGTCGCCGTGGATCACCGGCGATTTGGGCCAAAAACGCGAATCGTTCGAGATCGGACTGTTATCCCCCAGGACGAAATATTCGTCTGCGCCAAGCTTGTAAGGATGATCAATCGCGATCGACCGTTTGGGAGTTTGAAGGAGGTTGGGGGTGTAATAAAGGTCGCGAAAGAGCTTCACCCCGCGAACGACCACGCGGCCCGTCCCTTCGACTCCAATTGAAAGCGGCGCTCCCGTGCTCACTTTGCCGAAACCGGGCTCGGCGTCGTCGACGATCGGATCGAGAATCGGTTTTCCGTCGAGCATCACGGTGAATTCGCGATCGAACGTCGAGACCTCGATCTTGCGCCATTTCGGCTTACCTGGTGCGGTCGATTCGATCCCGTTTGAAGCGTGCTTGACGCTCCGCGACCTGCCGTCGGTCGTCGCCTCGATCGAGCCCCTCCGGTCGACCGGGATCCGCACGGTCTGCCTGCCGCCGCCGCCGATCAGCCGAATCCAAACCGCGTCGACCCCCGGCTCGACCGCGAAGTCCCCCTCGAACATCAAATCATCCACATGATTTTCGGCCGTCAGGTCGCCGCCGTTGTACGCGTAAAAATCGCGAATCGGACCGTACGACGTTCGGTCGGGCGCCCAATGATGGTATTCAAGCCAATCGACCAATCGCATACGTCGATTCGAAGCCGCGGCCTTGATTTGCGATTCCGATTCGCCGACCGGTTCGCGTGTGAGGATCGCTCCCTCGATCCCCCAGCCCGACCGTGAAGGTCCGCGAATCGATCCCCGACGCGGCGTCCAGCGGGGAAACTTGTTCGCATCGGCGGGGGGATAATCGTTGTCGTACACCAAAACGCGCGCGGCGCGACGTTCGGAAATCGTTTTCCGTGCAATTAATCCATTGATATAAATATCACCGGCTACGATTTGGATCGATTCTCCCGGGAGCCCGACGACGCGTTTGACGTACGATCGGCTCGGCTCGTGCGGGCTCTGAAATACGACGACCTCCCACCGCCGAGGAGATCGAAATTCGTAAAGATATTTTTGAACAAGCAATCGATCGCCGTCGCATTCGATCGTCGCATCGCGATCCCACCGATCTTGTCCGCAATTGGGGCAGACGAGGCGACCCGATCGACCCTCGTCGTCGACACCGACGACGAAGCGGAATCGACAATTGGCGCAGGTGGCCTCGCGATGAACGCCCAGCAGGGTGGGCGCCATCGAACCCGTCGGCACGATGTAAGCCTCGACCGCGAAGGTTCGCGCCGCGACGACGCACATCGCGAGCGCCGCCAGAAATTCGACCGTGTGACGCACGACTGCGGCGCCGCTTTCGGGCTGCGTTTGCGCGACGATTTGCTCGGTCGAATTCGATTTCATGGGGACACCACGAGAACGAGGGACATCCCGACGCGACCTTCCGCTTTATTCTTCGCCCGAATCGAGGATCGACAAGAAAGCGTCTTGCGAGATCTCGACGTTGCCGACCTGCTTCATCCGCTTTTTGCCTTCTTTCTGCTTCTCTAGCAGTTTTCGCTTGCGGGTGATATCGCCGCCGTAGCACTTCGCGGTGACGTTCTTCCGCAACGCCGAGATCGTCTCGCGAGCGATCACGCGACTGCCGATCGCGGCCTGAATCGCGACCTCGAACTGATGTCGGTCGATCTCTTGCCGCAGTTTCTTCACGAGCTTGCGCCCGCGACGATCGGCCTGCGCCCGATGCACCACCACCGAGAGCGCGTCGACCTTCGATCCCGTGACAAGTAGATCAAGTCGGCACAAATCTCCGGAGCGATAACCGAGGAGTTCGTAATCCATTGTCCCGTAGCCGCGAGTCATGCTTTTGAGCTTATCGTACAGGTCGTAGATCATCTCCGCCAGCGGCAGTTCGTAGCTCAAAATCGCGCGGGTGGGTGCGATGTACTCGGTTTTGAGGTACGTCCCGCGGCGATCCTCACAAAGCTGCATGATCGCGCCGATCGACTCGGCGGGGAGGATGAAATCGACCTTGGCGATCGGCTCGCGAAATTCCTCGATAAAGCCGGGATCGGGAATGCGCGTCGGGTTCGAGATATGAAGCGTCTCTCCTTTGACTGTGACGATCTCGTACGTGACGTTCGGCGCCGTTTGAACGAGCGAAAGGTTGCTTTCGCGCTCGAGCCGCTGCTGTACGATCTCCATGTGCAACATGCCGAGGAAACCGCACCGAAAGCCGAAGCCGAGCGCGTCGGACGTTTCGGGCTCGTAGGTGAAACTGCAATCGTTCAGCGATAGCTTTTGCAGCGCCGTGCGTAAATCCTCGAATTGATTGTGCGACGCCGGGAACAGACCGCAAAAAACGACCTGCGCCGGCTCGGCGTAGCCCGGCAACGGCTCGGTCGAGGGTTTGGCCGCGTCGGTGATCGTATCGCCGATTTTCACATCGGAGAGCCGCTTGATATTGGCGACGACATAACCGACCTCTCCCATGCCCAGATCGTCGCACGCGACCTCGCGCGGGCGGAACCGCCCCAGCCCGGTGATCTCGTGTTCAGATCCTTCGGCCATAAGGCGAATCTTTTGCCCCACACGAATCGATCCGTCGACAACACGTATGTATGTAACGACTCCTTGATAATCATCAAATTTAGAATCGAAAATGAGTGCGCGGAGCGGAGCGTCGACTTTTCCCTTGGGGGGAGGGATACGGTCGATCAGGGCGCGGAAAAGTTCGGGTACGCCCTGGCCGGTTTTACCGCTGACGCTCAGAACCTCGGCGGGGTCGATTCCAAGGGTCGCCTGGATCTCCTCGCGAATCTCTCCGGGTCGAGCGGTTTGAACGTCGATTTTGTTGAGAGCGGGGACGATCGCGAGGTCCGATCCGATCGCCAAATATGCGTTCGCGACGGTTTGAGCCTGCACCCCCTGGGTGGCGTCGACGAGCAAGATCGCCCCCTCGCACGCCGCGAGGCTGCGCGAAACCTCGTAATGAAAATCGACGTGACCCGGCGTATCGATCAAATTCAGTTCGTATGTTTTGCCGTCAAGCGTGTAATGGATCGATACCGCTCGGGCCTTGATGGTGATGCCGCGCTCGCGTTCGAGATCCATGTCGTCGAGCATCTGCTCGCGGAACTCGCGCTGGGTGATCGCGCCCGATTGCAGCAAGAGCTGATCGGCGAGGGTGCTCTTGCCGTGATCGATGTGCGCGACGATCGAGAAGTTTCGAATCAATTTGGGGTCGTAGGCCATATCGGTCGAGGGTCCGGCGGGAATGTGGAATTGGGTCCAGAATCGTCACGCATCGGTCACAGTTTTATGCGGTTCATGTTGGTGGTAAAGAGCGGATCGTTTCGTCGTCCAAGTTTCGCGTGTTCCAAGGAACATCGCGATTTGTATCATGAAGAAATCTCGTTTTGAAGCGAAGATCGTTTGCTCGGATCACGGTTCAATGGCCTTCGGCGGTCGCTTTGAGCCGAGCACAACCCGCTGCGCCGATGAATCCCGCGTCGCCGCCGAGCTGAGCGTATTCGATACGGGTTTTCTCCGCCGGAACGGGAAACGCGAGTTTTTTTATCTCGCCTCGAATCGTGTCGAGGAGTTTAGGACCGGCGGCGATCATCCCGCCACCGAATAATACGATATCGGGATCGATCGTGTGCATCAAACTGACCGCGCCCACCGCGAGATAACGCGCCGTATCGCTCATCAAGCGGGATGCCAGCGGGTCGCCCGCCTCGGCGGCGTCGTGTATGGTGCGGCTCGTCAACTCGTCGTGATTGTGCAATTCAGCCAAAGCCGACTTGGGATTCTCGGCGAGCGCCTCGATCGCACGCTTGACGAGCGCCGTCGCCGATGCGTAAGCCTCGAGGTGGCCGAAACGACCGCACGAGCACTTCCTGCCTCCTTCCATCTGTATGATGATATGCCCGCACTCGGCGCCATGACTGTGCCGACCTTCGATCACCTTACCGTGATCAATGATCCCGCAGCCGATCCCCGTTCCAAGCGTAAACATGACGAGACTGTTCGTTCCGCGTCCCGCTCCCGACCAGTATTCGCCGTAAGCCGCGGCGTTTGCGTCGTTTTGGAGGATCGTCGGCTTCGAAAGCGCTTCACCAAGACGGAGACGAATCGGGAAATTGACCCATCCGGGCAAATTGGGAGGATTGAGCAAAAGCCCCTCTTGAATGTCCATCGTGCCAGGGGAACCGAGCCCGACCGCGGTGATTCGAGACCAGTCGAGCCCGCTCGCCTTGACCGCGCGGTTTCCCGCCTCGACGAGATTGCGCAGTCCAACCTCGGGACCGCGCTCGGCTTCCGTCTCGATGCTGATCCCTTCGAACGCGCGGCCGAGATCATCGACGACCCCGCTTTTAATGTTCGTCCCCCCCAGGTCGATCCCCAGGTAAAAAGGCGGCTGACGCTCCTCCGCGCTCATTCCGATCTCCCGAGAGCTTTAATCCCTTGCATAAAGTGAGACTTACTGTATCGCACGACGCCGTTCGGGGTCAATCCGACCGCGGAGCGCAATTCATCCAATTCATCTCAGACATGTCGATAACAATTATGTTTAAA
>JAKBCQ010000154.1 GCA_021807585.1 Planctomycetota bacterium
ACTCCCGGCGCGACGGCGTTGACGCGGATCGATCGTTTCGCCGATTCGCGCGCCAGGACGCGTGTGAGCGCGATGACGCCGGCCTTCGCCGCGGCGTAATTCGCCTGGCCGAAGAACCCGCCGAGCCCCGATACGCTTGCCAGATTGACGATCGAGCCGCCGTCGTTCATCGCATCGAGGCCGAATTTCGAACAATAAAAAACCCCGGATAAGTTGATATCGAGCACTTCGTTCCATTCGTCGAGGGTCATCTTGGAGACGGTTCGATCGCGGAGGATCGCGGCGTTATTCACGAGGATATCGATCGGCCCCGAATCTTGGCGAATCTTCCGGAACATCGTGGCGACGGCTTCGGCATCGGCGACGTCGGCGGCGACGACCGACGCCGAATCGGCTCGTTTTTCGTTCAATTCGGCGGCGATCGTCTCGGTTTCGGTTCGGGTCGAATCAAAACCCGGGTGATTGAGCAGAACCGACGCGCCCGCGGCGTGCAAGGCCCGCGCGATCGCGGCGCCGATTCCCCGCGACGCCCCCGTGACGATCGCACGTTTGCCCGTTAAATCAATAAGTACACTCATAATATCTCTATTAGTAATGATTTATGTCATGCATACGAACGCCTGAAATCTCATTCCATCTGGCGTTCGTAAGAAACGGACGTCATCATGCTTGTGCGTCTTTCGATTGACGAACGGTTCTCTCGCTTTGCGGAGCCATTCCCGTGCGCGATCGTCTCTCCTCGTATCGAGCCGTCGGATTCGTCGTTTCGCTCGCGGGTTTGGCTTGGGGTTCGGCTTCGTGCCGCGGCGCCGACCCCGCAACCCGCGCCGATATTGTACTGACGGGGGGCCGCGTGATCGACGGCTCAAACACCCCGGCTGTTCGCGCCGACGTTGCGATCGCGGGAGATCGGATCGTCGCCGTGGGGATTTTCCCGATCGACGACAAGGCGGTCAAGATCGACGTATCGGGGCTGATCGTCGCTCCCGGATTCATCGACCTGCATACGCATTCGGATACGACGATCATAAAACCAAGAACGCGGTCGAACCTAAATTATTTGATGCAAGGCGCGACGACGGTCGTGACCGGGAATTGCGGAATGGGACCGGCTTCGACCGCCGATTATTTTCGGACGATCGAGCGGCAAGGCGTCGGAACGAACGTGATCCATCTGATTCCGCACGGGACGGTTCGCGCGACGGTGCTGGGAAACGAACCGCATCGCCCGACCGAGATCGATCTGGCGCGGATGAGGGAACTCGTCGACCGCGGAATGCGCGAGGGAGCGTGGGGGATGTCGACGGGGCTCATCTACATTCCAGGGATGTACGCGCGAACCGACGAACTCGTCGCTCTCGCCGCGAAAGTTTCCGAGCACGGCGGAATCTACGCGACGCATATGCGTAACGAGGAGGAAAAACTGCTCGAATCGATCGACGAGGCGATCGCGATCGGCCGCGAGGCGAAAATATCCGTTCATATCTCTCATTTAAAAGCCAATTTGAAACCGAATTGGGGGAAGGTCGCAGCGGCTTGCGGTTTGATCGAGAAGGCGCGGGGTTCGGGTATGAAAGTGACGGCGGATCAGTATCCGTACGCGGCTTCGAGCACCAAACTGGGTGCGATGGTTGTTCCCGATTGGGCGTTGCGCGGCGGCGCCTCGGAGTTTCGGTCGCTTTCGACCGATCCGTCGACGCGGCGCAGATTGATCGAGGCGATCGAAGCCGAGCTTGCCAAACGCGAGGGGGGCGCGGCGCTCCGGATCGCTCGCTATTCCCCGCGGCCCGATTGGAACGGACTTGATCTCGTCGCGATCGCGCAACGCGAACAGAAATCCACGGTCGCGATCGTGATCGAGATCGAACGGAACGGCGGCGCGCAGGCGATCAGCTTTGGTATGAACGACGACGACGTGAAATATGTGATGAAGAAAGCGTATGTGGCGACGGCTTCGGACGGCGCCGCGCATGCGCCGAATTCGGGCGACATGCCGCACCCTCGGTCGTACGGAACGTTTCCCAGGAAGATCCGGTTTGCGGTCGACGACGAGGTTTTAACGCTCGAACAGGCGATTTATTCGGCTTCGGGTTTGCCGGCTTCGATCCTCGGGCTTACCGACCGCGGCTTTGTTCGCGCGGGAGCGTTCGCCGACGTGATCGCTTTCGATCCCGCACGGTTCCGAGACGCCGCGACGTTCGACAATCCCGTCGTCTACGCCGAAGGAATCAAACACGTGTTCGTTAATGGAATGCACGCGATCAATAATGGTAAATACATGAACACGCTTGCCGGGCGGGTGTTGCGTCGCGGCGAGAAAAGCCGAGAGAAATAGTCGATTCGCCCGGTTGAATGGAAAACGGTTACCGCGGAGCTTTCCGCGCGATTGATGATTGAGGAACGAAGGCGTTGCGACGCGGGAGGGACGAGGGTTTTACACGCCCGTCCGACCCGCGCCGACGGATCAAAGAATCATCGGCCTTTGGGCAATTCTTTGTAATGCGGGGTGATTTTGGAAACGTCGGGGGTGACGTCGGCTTCGACCTGGCCCGTCGCCCACGAGAGAGCGCCGATCAAAAGCGATTGATATTTGGGGTTTTCCCAAACGTCTTCGCGATGGCCCATCGAGGTGTAAAAGACGCGTCCCTTGCCGTGCATCCGCGCCCACGTTTCGGGGTAATCGGGGCGCTGGTAATCAGGTCCTTTCATGTTTTTGGTGTGATGCGCGATGATCACGTGGAGGTCGTCGGCGAGGTACTTTTGCGAATACCATTCGTCCATGAGCTCGAACGACGAGCCGAAGTCTTTGACGCCCGGAAAGTGCTGATCGGCGACTTCAAGCTCGGCGACCTGTTGCGCGTTGTGGCCAGCGAATTGACCCCCGATCATTTTGATATAAGGATCGATCGTGTCTTTCACGGTATTGAAGGTGTCGGTGGCGCAGTGCATGCCGACGAATCCCTTGCCCGCCTTGATTGCGTTGAGGAACGCTTGTTTTCCATCGGGAGACATCGGGGTGGTTTTGTCGGTCCCGGCCTTGGTCAGGTCTCCCGTCGTCTGGAAGGCGAAGGCGTCCCACTGCTCGATTTTGCCGGGTTCGAACAGGCTTCCATCTTTGGACGCGACGACCTCGAAGCCGTGCTTGGCGCCGATCTCGGCGAGGATGCGCTCGGCGTGCGCCGGCTTGTCGCCTTTGCGGGTGATGACGGAGTGCTGGAAACCCGAGCTTTTGGTGAAGAAGAGGATCTTTTTGGTCGCTCGATTGATCGAGCCCGAAGCGAGCCTCTGGAACGTTCCCGCTCCCAGGATCGCAGCGCCCGCTGCGGTGAGAACTTGGCGGCGATTCATCGACATAAGGAAAATCTCCTGAAAATCGTTGCGCTTGGCGCGGCAGGTTTTCGACTAGCAAAGGTGGGCCGAGCGGCGTCGCCTCGAATGATCGCCGTTCGGATGATGCGATCGTAATCGTCTCGGCGCGCGGAAGCATCAAAAAAACTCGCGAATCCACGCCAGGAAGGCGGAATCCGACGGGCTATCGAACTCGCGTTCCTCGCTTGCCGCTTGCGATCCCGAACTCGGGTCGTTAACCTAGGCTGATTCGCGAGATTGTTCGGGTTTTGTATCGATTCGCGGTTCCTCGAAATTGATCGAGTGAAGAAACCGCTTCGATCATTCCATCGGCGATCGCTTCAAGGATGAGGAGAACAGGGATGTCGATCTTGACGGGCGAACCTCGGCGACTCAACCGAGATCAAATCGATAAACTTTGCACCGCGATCCGCGGCAAATTGCAGTTCATGGATTACCTGGTGAGGGCCGCGATCGCCGATCTCGATCGCCTCGAGGCCGAGGGGGATCCCGGAACGCAGATCTTCCTGCGACAATTGATCGAGATGCACGCGAGCAATCTAGGGCATGAATCAGAAAACATGCGATTGATTGAAGAACTGTGCGGGACGCTCGACGCCGCGGCGCGGTCGATCGGCGAGACCGAGCGAGGAGGCGACGAATGAGCCGTTCCAGCGTCAATCACGCGCGCAATTCGGTCGCCGCGAACGAACCTTCGCGGGGCGAATCCGAAGCCGAGGTTCAAAAGCATACTCATAAAGGGACGTCTCCCGAACTCGCCCGCGCTCTCGCCGAGGTGAAGGGGCAGGCGCAATTTTTGTTGTATCTCGCCGATCAGATCGAAGATTCGCTCCGTCAGCTTGACGGCGAGCCCGATCCCGGCCATTCAACTTTCCTCTGCAAGATCCTCGGGATGTACTCGAACCAGCTCGAAACCAAACACCAGGGCCTGGGCGAGAAAATCTCCGAAACATGCCAAGAAATTTACGTGACAATGCGCGAATGGGATTTGTCCTAGACAAAACATTCGCGAACGCCTGCTTGAGAATATAAGGATATTCGCGTTCGCTATATCAAAAAAGCGAGTTCGCCGTCGATTTGGGGTCGACTTCGAACTCGCTCGAAGGATCGCCGGTTCCAAGGTTCGATCCCGATCAGACGCGATGCGGTCCGTTACCCGGCTTTTCCAGCTCGTTGCGGTGAATCACGGATCGGTTCACGCCGTGGAATCGACCGAAGAATCGATGATAAACGGATACCCATGCGTTGAAATTGCCGGCTTGGGGATCGCGGCCCCAGGTCGAGACGGTGGGGAAGGTTCCGCCGAAGTACCCCGAAAGCGAATTGCCCGCGACGTCTTGAACCCCTCCCGAGACGACGTTGATCACGAATCGACCCGGCGGAAGGCGACGTCCTTCGTTCCAGCTCATCGTCACGACGTAAGGATCGGTCGCCGAACCTTGGTGAGACAATTGCAGATCTGAGGGCGTGTACCAATGCCTAATCAACTGCAATCGTCCCGGTTCGGGTCGACCCTCCAAGCGATAATTCGCGGGATTGAGCAGGCTCGCGGCGTCGAGACCGCTGAGATTGTCCTGGAAGCGAATCGACACGACTCCCATCCCCGGCCTGAACGTTACGCCCGTCACGACCGGGGGCGAGGTGTCGATCGTGAACGACCCGAACGACGCGGTGATTTGGCTCGATCCTGAAGTCTCGATCGCTGTGATCGTGTAGATACCCTGAGAAAGCGGCCTGGCGAAATCGGTCGCGGTCCACACGCCCGCGGCGTTCGCGGTTCCCGACGCGATCAACAACCCCGGCGCCGCGTATACCTCGATCGTCGCGCCTGGAGTCGCCGTACCGATAAAAGTCGGCGTCGTGATCCGAGTGACGTTTCCTTGAGGCGACGATCCCGTATCGCTTTGCGGGCTAAGGCGTCCCGTGAAACCGGTCCCGGACGAAACGGCGATCGTCGACCCCATCCCGTTCGTCGGCGCGGGCGCCGAGAGGATCGACGTGAACGGAACCGCCGAGACGGTCGAATGGAACGTTCCCCCTTGATCAATAATTTCGACATAGACCTGGAACGTACCAGAAGTCATATAGGTATGACTTCCTGTGACGATGAATTTGCCGGGGATCGTCGAGTCGGCCGTGACGACTCCCTGGGAAACGCGCGAACCGTCGCCCCAGTTGATCATCACGGTATAAGCGTTCGCGGTCTCCACCATGTTGGGATCGACGAACGACGAAATCGGAACGTTCACGAGCGGCGTGCCGACGGTTGTCGTAATCGCCGCCGCGCCGCCGATCACCGAGGGTAAACCCATCGATTGAACAAAAACGCTTGTGGGATTGAGGTATGTAAACGACCTCCCCGTACCGAAGCTGATCGTTCCAGGGGTGAAGATATTCGCGGTCGTCGTCGCCGCGTCGACGTTGAGGATTTCCGGTTGTGGCGAGGAAAACAAGGGGACCGCTGTGCCGCCGAAATCGACCGCGAGAGACCCTGTCGGGGCGATCCCCGCCGCCGCGATGTTCGCGGTGTCGCTCCCCGATCCGGTATGGATCGTCGTCGCGACATTCGCGGGTGTGCTTTCGACGTCGAATTTGTTCGCCGCGGAACCTCCGATGACGGTCAGTTCGGTGAGATTCGCGTAATTGATTGCCGCCGGGGTGAACCCCGTAAGTTCCGTCGCGGTAAGATACGCGGTCTGAGATGAAGAATCAATTAGATCTTCAATCGAAAGGTTCGTCGATCCGCTCGTGTTCGAGACGTTGATCGTTCCCAGGAGGTTTTGCGCGTATCCTAAATATCCGAGAGCCACGACGTCGGCCCCCCCCTGGCCGTTGATGTTGAGCGTGCCGCCCGTTCCGGTCGCCGCGACGTTCGTGGTGTCGGCGCCCGAGCCCAGATTGAGCGTCGTGGGGATTCCCGCGGGAGTCCCGTCGACGTTGAACGTTTCGGCGGCCGACCCTCCGTCAAACGTCAACGCCGAAAGTCCCGTGTAATTGATCGTCAAATAGCCTGGATTCGCGATTTGGTTCGAGGTCAGCACCCCGGTGAAACCGACCGTGTCGGCCGATCCGTCGATCAGCAGATTCGTCGTTCCACTCGTGTTGGAGATGTTGATCGTTCCGCTGAGATTTTGCATGTTCCCCGCATTACCCAGCGTGACGGCGTCGGTTCCGCTTTGGCCGTTGATCGAGAGAGTTCCCCCCGAGCCCGTCGCGTCGACGGTCGTCGTATCATT
>JAKBCQ010000155.1 GCA_021807585.1 Planctomycetota bacterium
TCCTCGGGCGACGAACAGTAAGTCGTTCATTGACAAGAGATTAGATAACAGCTAAGTCGATCATCCGATTTGGAGCCGAGGCGGAAATGCCGTTCGAATACAAGCACGAAGTGCAAGCGAGTGCGTCGTGTTTTTCCGAATCTACGCACTCGCTTGCGCTTCGTGCTTGTATTACAGATCCATTCGCATATGTAATCTCCATACCGGAGGAAACGGAAACGCGCAACATCAAAAAGCGCATGCGAGCGCGGCCGATAAAACATCAATTGAATAAAACGACAATCATATCAATGTGGCTTAATCCTCAATCGGTTGATTTCACCACGTCGACCCGTTCGATTCACATCAATTCGAGTTGCGCCGCGGCGAGGCTTCGCGTGCAAAGTTCTATGATATACGGATGACTTGGTACGATATGCTGCGGGTCGGAAAGTTGCCACGCCAGCATGCGAGCCGCGTCGGCTCGCCGCGGCAGATCGTTTGCGCTCCAAACAAGAGACATCCACAAGAGCGAACGGCGGTCGAGTTCGAGGCGTTTTTGAATAGCATGTTCAAATAAATAACGGTAAGCGCCAAGATCGCGCGTCGGATCGGGAAGCGAGCGTTCGCGGAGGAGGATTTCGGCGGCGATTTGCGCGGTGAGGGGGGAACGGTCGAGCCAGTCGGGACAAGCGTCGAGGATTTCCCGCACGCGTTCGACGAGATCGGAATGTGGGATCGCCGACGGATCGGCTTCGCTCGCCGAAGCCAGGAACGGCCGGGGGAGAAAATCGGCGCCGAGGGTCCGATCAATCCAGCAAGCAAGATCGTCTCCGGCGCGGGATTCACTCCGATCAAGTAATTGATTGATCAGCATGCATCCGCCAAGAATCAATCCGGCGAGCGCGGGCGACCGCGCGACGACGCCTCCAGGGGCTCGATCGCCGAGATCGCCAAGGAACGCCGCGACGTCGGTCTCGTCGATTCCGGAACGGCCGACGAAGTCGATGATTCCGTCGAGCACTCCGCAACGAAATCCGACCGCGACAAGCTCGCCGCGATCGAACGAAACGAGGCCGACGAATCCCGTTCCGGCGCCGTCGATCGCCGAGACGATTCCTTCGATCAGCCTGGGCGGGATGTCGCCGATTCGCGCCAAGCCGCCGGCGGAAGCCGACGATTCTTCGGCCCTGGCCGTGACCGCAAGCCCGCCCGCGGTTTCGCCTTTGATCGCCATCGTATCCAACCTTCGATCCACGTCCATGTTTCTCGCTCCTCGAACGCGCCGGGGGGCGAATCGCGTCGTTCGAATCAGAGCGTGCCAAAGCCGCGTCCCGCCGGCAAGACGGATTCGACCGCCGCGCGCGAGTTCAAGAAACATAATTCTAGCGATACCATCAATAAAATATGTCTAGAAGCCATTAATTATTAATAATTACAATAATAAAGGTATGTTCACTCAAGTGATTGCTCGCAACGGCGAGATTCGCGGTTTGAATTGCGACGACGAACGCATTTAAAGCGTATCGAAGCCGCGACGATCCTGCCGCGCGCTTCGCGCCGTGAGCCGCGCGCTTCGCGCCGTGAGCCGCGCGCTTCGCGCCGTGATCTCTCGCGGCGCGAGCGCGGAGCGTCGTCGGTTGATTCAATCGCGCGGCGCGGGACGACGCGAGTGGACCCAGATCGGGCTCGCCCACGCCAACTGGCCGTCGTCCTGGCGAACGCGAACGTAATACCAGCTTAACCCGGGCCCCCGAATCTCGTCGTCGGTCCACTCGAACGACACCTGTTCCTTGTTCGGCTCGGCCGAGTAAACGTACACAAAATCCTTGATAATATCGATCTTGGCGATCGGCCGCGTTCCGTGCGCCAAGATCTTGAGCCGAACGGCGCCGTCGGCGTCGAATTCATCTCCCATAATATGCTCACCCGAGCGAACGTCGAGAACGATGTTGTCGGTCGCGGCGTAGCAATGCCGGTTCTTGAAGGCTTCGAGCACGGCCTCGCGGGACGAGTCGGCGGCGACCGCGATCGCATAACTTATATGCGTTGAGATATGATCGCTTGATGCTTGGAAGCCGAACCGGTATTGCATCGCGAGCGCGTTCCACACCATCCCCAGCGGTCTCCAGCCGCCGATGGCCTCGCCGGGTCGGCGAGCGACGCGCGGAGCGCCGAGATGTTCATACGAGTTGCGATGCCCCTGGTAGATTTCGACGAACGTCTCGGCGCGGTCGTCGACGTCGCGCCAGTCGGTTCCCATTCCCGTTCCGCTCGTATGCGAAGCGCACACTCCGCCGAGTTGTTTGAGGTAATCGTAAAGCATCTTGGTGTCGTCGTCGACGACCCCCTGCTCGTCGACGAGCCGGGGGAGCGTGCGAACGCCGCGCCGCGCGAACATCACGTTGCGGTGACCGTGCGGATACGGATTGCTTCGTTCATACGTGAACATTGTAGCAAGCGATGGGCTGTGATAAATGTCGGTCGTTTTCTGGACGAGCCACCACGTGTATTCTTTGCCGCCGCCGTTGTCGTGATCGGCGTCCCCCATCCAGTCGAATTGCGCGGCGTCGATCGCGTAACGCCACATATCCTCGAGCGCGCCGTCCGAGCCGCCGTCTTGCGAGATCTCGCTGTGACGATGAAAATCGCCGCGGAGGAATCGGTATGATTTGCCCGCCGCGCCGATCCGATACGAACGCATCCTGGCGACGTCTTCGGCCTCGTGCGGATGTATCGGCGCGTCCGCCTCGGCTTTCGCGTAGGGCTCGATCTCGCCGAGAGCGGGTTCGACCGCGGCTTGGGAATCGTTTGAGACGAGCGCAGCGATCTGCAGATCGAGGTTGAAGGCGCCGTCGGGGGTTCCCGGCGTTCCCGCTTGCGCCCAGTACCGCCGCGATAATTCGGGAGTGAACTCGATCTCGCGGCGGAGCCGACGATCGGTGCTGTAAACCGCCAAAACCGGGCCGTCGCCGGGTACGACGAGCGCGGGGCGGTTGTCGAGCAGGCCGTCGCTCCGCGGGAGCGGCAGTGGAGGAGTCCACGATTTGCCCGCGAGCGACACGGCGTATTCAACCCACACGCCGCCGACAACCATCACCGCGTTGTTTCCCCAAATCGCCTCCTGGCGATGCCGAAACGCCAGCCACACCCGGCCCGATCGATCGCATGTCATACGAGGAAAACTGTTCATTACATGAAGCGGCTGATTCGCATTGGCGACGGGATCGGGCGCGGCGAGGACTCGCGCCCCGTCGACACAACGAACCTTCACCGCGGCGGTGCGATACAGCGTCGAGCCCTTCCCCTCGACGAGATTCTCGGCGTCTTTGCCCCAGTTCGCGGTTCGTTCCTCGTACCCCACCCAAACCCTGCCGCGAGCGTCGGCGACGACGCTCGGCCGCGCCTCGTACAACGGCGTGGCGGCGATCGCGATCGCCGCGCCGAGCTTGCCGTCGACGCCGCGCGTGCTTAGCATAATATCATAATTACCATTCTGATATGTGTCATAAGCTACGTGAGCACGGCCCGATCGATCGATCGCGATCGCCGGCGACCATTCGTTGGCGGCGGGATCGCCGATCCGAACGGCATCGTTCGTGCGATCGAGCGGGGCGAGCTTGATGTCGGCTTTGCCGTCGATCCACGCTTGCCAGGCGATCCAAATCTCGCCGTCGGGCGCGGTCGCGGCGACGACGTCGACGTCGGCGCCCGCGTTCTCGGTCAGGCGAATCGATTCAGTCCACGTTGAGGCCGCGGGGTCGTATTTGCGGGTGAAGAGATCCCAATTTCCAGAGCGATTCTCGGACCAGACGACGACGACTCGTCCCTTGCCGTCCAAAACAACCGCGGGCCGCCAAACGTCTTTGCCCGTCCCCGTGACGTCGAGCGCCGCTCCCGCCTTGCCCGCTCCGAAATGGAGCAGCTTGATCTGATCGCCGCCCCCTTTGGGAACCGAGCTTGCGAACGATTTTGGCCGTACCTTGTACGATTCGAGCGATTCGTCTCCAAACGGCGTGTGAACGACATATGTGATCCAAACGCCTCCCTGGGGGTCGCCGATCGCCGCGGGGAAGTCTTCTTGTTCGGATGTATCGATCAACGGGACGCCCGTCGCGACGATCTGCGCCTCGACCTTCCCTTCGAGATAACGCCGAGGCGATCGGTCGGCGAGATCGGATAGCGCGATCTTGATTTCACCGCGCGGAGTCGCGACGGTGAGGATCGCCTCGCCAGGCGCCTTGAGCGAGACGATCACGCCGTTGGGGGCGACAGTCGACCCGAACGAGCTCGGACCGCTTTGCTTTTGGGGAATCGCGGCTTTTTTGGGGATTCCCTTGCGGATCAAGCGGCTCACCGCCTTCCACGAATCGCGCCCTTCGATCCGGTCTCCCTTGCGGAATCGATATCCCTCGATACCGAGGATCTCGCCTTGATCGACCTTGACCCCGCCGTCCCAAGTCTCGACGTCGCGGTCGCCGACTCCAAGGAGAAGCCGCACCGAGACGACGTCGGGATCGAGCGTGCGGAGTTCCGAGGCGATCGGTTCGGCGCCGCCTTGCCGCTGTTGCGTCGCGAAGGCCGAGATCGCCACGATCGAAGTCGACGTGACGACGGCGGCAAAAAATCGATATGATATCATGAGAGAATCTCCTGTGAATCGCCGACGGGGTCGGCCGAATGAACGCGGATGTCGGATTCGCTCCGATCGGAATTCGATCGAAACACGCCGACGCGAGGCGCGAGCGAGTGTTTAATGAAATCGAGTGATATAACGCTAAATATTATCATGATGAGATCCTCGGTTGCGTTTCCGGTCGGCGAGTATCGCGAATGCGGGTCGTTAATATCGCGCGATAATCGATTCTTCACCGCATTACGGATTTTCATTTTCCTGGATTCCAGGCGGATCGCCTCCGGTCTCGACGGTCAATCCACCCGGTTGAACGGGGACCCCCTCGGGTTCCTCAAAGCTCGCCGGCGAGCCGAACTTGGCTTTGGGGCGACGGTCGCGGACGGTCTCGGCCTCGGTGACGAGCCATTCGTCGGCGATTTTTTCGACGAGGTACGTCCGACGTTCGTTACGGTCGGGATAAACGGTTTCGACCGTCACGCGAGCGGCCGAGTCGCCGTCGGGTTCGGCGGCGAAAACGGCATGGCTTTTACGCGCTCGCGACGCGGCGCGAAGTTCATCGGCGAAGGCTTCGCGGCCGCGCTCGGCCACGGAACGCTCGATCCGTTCCCGCAATGTTCCGCCGAACGAAGCGAGATAAGCCGCGACGTTTCCCTTCGAGGCGCAATCGAGAATCGCTCGAACGCGAACCTCGGCGGGGCTTGGGTTCAACGCCGAATCATTCGTTTGTGCGACGGCTCGCTCGGCCGCGATCGATCGCGATCCGTCTTGATTCGCCGCGGGCCGGCGCAGACTCGACCAAAAGATCAATCCCATCAACATCACGGTGATCGCCGCCGCGACGACGCGTTTCATGGAGTCGACGCTCCTCGATCGGACGGAGTCGGAACCGAACGATCATTATCGTTCGTCGGCAAAACATTCGTCGGAGACGACGACATGTTTCCTTCTTCTGCGAACAGTCCGAGGTCGAGCTCCTCGCCGGGAGCGACGATCACCTTGCGGCGGAACCTCGGGAAAAGCTCGGCGAGCGTTTCGAGGTAGATCCGCCGGCGAGTCGCTTCGACGTTTTTCTTGCTCTCGGCGAGAACGAGCGTGAACCGATCGGCCTCGCCGCGCGCGTTCTGGACGAGCGAGTCGTATCGGCCCGCGGCTCGATCGGCGATCTCCCGCGCCCGACCGCGAGCGTCGGCCCGCGCTCGGTCGCGATACTCCTCGGATCGAGTGATCATTTGTCTACGATCGCTCCGAGCCCGAGCCGCGTCGGCGAAGGCCGGAGCGACGGGCGTCGGAGGGGCGACGCGTCCCAGCCGCACGGCGCGAATCGAAACGCCCAAACCGTGGCGGTCGGCCCGCTCCTGAATCGCTCGGCGCGTTTCCTCGGCGATCTCGCCGCGCCCCGTCGTCAAAACGTCGTCGACGCCGCTCGCGGTCAACGTACGCGTGAGCGCGCTCTCGGCAGCGGCCTTCAAAATCAGTTCGCACGACCGCGCAGTGAACAAATATTTCACCGGATCGCTCACACGGTATTGAACGATAGCCCGCGCCGTCACCACGTTCAAATCGCCCGTCAGAAAATCGTCGGTTTCAGGGTTCGGAGCGGCGGTGAGCGGCGCCGCCTCGTTGTCGCGCGCGCCGATCGTCAAAACGCGCGTTTGACCCGTTTTAACGCGATCGATCCGATCGATCCCCCAGGGAAATCCCCAGTGCAATCCGGGGCCCCACGGCTCGGCGAGAACCGCGCCGCATCGGCGCACGACGCCGATTTCGTCTTGCCGAACGACCGTCAACCCCGTCGCGGCGTAGCAGACGAAAAATATGAACAACACAAGACGCCTCAAGGTTCGCCTCCTTCGCTCGCGGTCGCTTTCGTCGCGGAGGATGGTTTATTTTTCCGCGCGGCGTTCTCGGTCGATTCGTCGCGTCGATCGCGATCGTTCGCCGCGGTCGTCGTTTTTTTTCGT
>JAKBCQ010000156.1 GCA_021807585.1 Planctomycetota bacterium
TCGTCGTCAGGATCACGACGAGATCCTGAATCCGCTTGGAAAGCTCGGACATTCGGCATTGACGATCGGCCAATTTCAACTGATGCTTGCGCATCGTTCCGCTGATCTCGAGTCGCGAGCGTTGCAGTTGATCGACCGCGTACTCGGCGTGCGCCCTGAGATCCGCGGGGATATCGGCGGGGACGTTCGGGTGCGATCGAGGGGTAAGGAGTTGGCCGAGATACCACTTGGCGTAGGGGACGAGCGCGTTCCGCAGCTTCCAGGCGTGTGCGGGATTGAGCATATTGGGTTGTTTCAATCCCGCCTCTTTGAGAGTTCGACCGATCGGCTCGAAGTACGTTTTGCCGTGCTCCTTGATGAGCGACTTGAAGAACCCCATGCCGAGCATCTCCCCCTCACCCTCGTAGATGCAAGGAGCGAGATATTCGTGAACGTTATCGCCGAAGAGATGTCCATGAAGGAACGCTCGGCCGCCGTGCGTTTTCATGAACAGTTCGACCGCGGCCTCTTTTTGAGCCTCGCTGCCGAAGATCTTGGCGACGATGCATTCCATCTCGCCGCGATAGCCCTGATCGAGCAGGCCCGAGCACCACGCGACGAGGGCGTCGCAGCCGGCGATCAGCCCCGCGAGCCTGCCGAGCCGCCTGCGGACGAGTTCGCGCGATTCAATCGCGGCGCCGTACGTTTTGCGGAATCGAGCCCACGGCAGCATGTTCGCCAACATCATCCGCATCGTTCCCGCGGCGTTGGCGCAGAGCGCCACGCGTCCCAGGTTGAGCCCGTGATACGCGATCGTCAGGCCGTCGCCCCGCGTCGGCTTGAGCAGGTTCTCGCTCGGAACGCGGAAGTCTTTGAAAACAAGTCCATTATTGAACGAATGCTTGAGCGCGTAGAGGCCGTAACGGACGGTGTGGAAGTGTTCATCCTCGTGATCGGGAAGGTCGACGATCAGCACGGCGGGCTTGTTTTCGATCAGGCAAACGAGGCCGATCGTTCGTCCCGCGACGGCGTTGGTGATGAACAATTTCTCACCATTTACGATATAATCGTCGCGGTCGAGGACGGCCTCGGTGCGGAGCGCGGTGAGGTCGGACCCGGCGCACGGCTCGGTGAGCGCGAACGCCGAAAGCCGTTCGCCGCTCGCGAGTTTGGGGAGATAGCGTTCTTTTTGCTCGGGCGTGCCGAACGCGTTGACGGGGTCGACCGCGCCGATGCACCCGTGAACCGACGCGAGCCCTGCGACGGTGGGGTCGACCGTCGCCATTCTGGTGATGAACGACGCGAAGGCGCGGAACGGAGTTCCCTGGCCGCCGTAGCGGCGATCGACCAAAAGTCCCCAATATCCCGCGCGTCCCAGATCGGCGAGAACCTGTTCGGAGATCTTCCGTTGTTCATTTAAAAGCGTACCGGCGGCTTTATGGCGTTTGACGACGTCGAGCGAATCGTTCATCACTCGCGCCGCGGCCTCGGGAACTTCGACGGTCTCGGAGAGGAACAGATCGACCGGGAATCCGTGATCCCAAACCGCACGATGCGCCGGGCTTTGCGCCGTTTGATATCGCGGAGCGAAGAGCGCCTCGACCTGATCGTCGGCGCGATCGATCGCCCCCGTCTTCCGCGCCTCCTCGACGCTTTTGCCGCTGAGTTCGAGCGCCGTTTCGACAAACGTCCTCGCCTCGGTCTCGTGTTCGATCGGTTCGTCCTTGACAAGTGTCGGTCGATCGGACGTTTCGGTCGTTTTCATCGCGCGTCCCCTCCGGGCGGAATGGGTTTGAATATTCCGGTCCCGATTGTCATGGAATCAGGGCCTCGCAAACGTCTCTTCATTCTACGTCGTAACGAATCGTCCGGGCCGAAGCGGTCGGGCGATTCCGGGCTGAAATCGCAAGGTCGCGATCGGTCGGATCGATCGCGCCCGCGACTTCCCGCTGATTTTAACAACCGCCGACCTCGGCCTCGCTCGCCTGGTTCGATCGAGTCGGATTCGGATGCGATCGATCGGTTTCGACCTCACTCGATTCGATCGCGGCGGGAACGAGAATCGACGTTCCCGAAAAGTCGAGCGGCTGTGCGAGCAGCCAATCCTCCAGAATGATGTGCGAAACGAACGGCGCCCGCAACAGCGCCGTGCGTGAAGAAAGCAGCCTTGAAAGCCACGAATACCGATTCATCGACGAAACGACGCCGTGGCCAAGCATGTGAATGTATTTGTTCCCAAGAAGTTTATTGATGTTGTTGCTCAAGCGTGAAAACGTGGCGTGGATCAATTTGGGCTCGGGACCGACGTGAACGACGGTTTGCACTCCGGCGGCGAGCGATTCGTGGATGACGTCCCAGAGGCGCTGGGGGTGATCGGTCCAGCGCGTGAGCGTTTCGCGCGGGTCGACGCCGTCGTAGGCGATCTTACCCGTGACGCATGAAAGAATCGGCGGACTGGGATGTTCGGTTCCCGAGGGGGTTTGGAACAATTTGACCGCGGTCCGGTTGGGAATGCTTTTGCGCCAAACAAGCGGAGTGTGGAGCGGCGGCCAGTGGTGCGGGTTGCGACGGAGGTTTACCTTCATCGGCAGCGCGTCGCGCATGATCGCCTCGAACCGCGCGAGCGTATCGCCTTGACCCAACAAAAGCGCGGTGTTGGGCGATAAATACGCCGAGGGGCCGATTAAACCTTCTCCTTGCGCGCTCACTTGAACACACAGGCGTTCAACTTCTTCAAGCGGGAGCGCGGGACCTCGGGTGAACAGCACTCCCATGTGCGTATCGTCGGCGAGCTCGGCGCAATCCGCGGCGAATTCGAGCGGAACGGCGAGCAGTCGATCCATCGTGAACACGCCGCTCATAATCAGCGACGACATCTCGCCGATCGAGTAGCCGAACGTCAGTTTGGCGTCGCGAACCGGGACTTCAAAACAACGCTCGAGCACGCGAATCTGCGCCTGTTCCATCGCGACGATCAGCGCCACGTCGTCGGCGAAATGCGTGATTGCTGTAGGAGCACTTTCTTTTACATAATCAATTAAATTAATATTTCGATGGAGCGAATCGGCGGCGATCGAGCTCGCCTCGGCGAGCGTTTCGGCGATCAGAGCGCCGTAGACGGGATGTTCGAGAAGTTCGCGGCTTCGTCCCTGGTTCGTGACGTCGTAACCGCGGAACGCGATCGCCGCGGTCGAGATTGTTTCGCGAAGTCGTTCGGGCGAGGGGTAATCATGTTCCAGATCGTGAGAATGATGATGGTTGTGATCGCGACGTGCGCCGTTCGATTCGCTCGCGGGATTCGCCCCCTCGGGAACGACGCTCATGGCGCGCGGTCCGAAGAGCCTGCGTCTTGGTTCGGTCGATCGGTTCGGCATTCGGTTGCGCCACCATCCTCCGTTCGCTTTCATAGCGACACCCGCTTTCTTGAGGGAACGATCGGCCGCGACGACTCCTCGTCGATCGGTCCGAAATCGACCTTGATTCGGAACCCGGCGCCCGTCCCCTCCCGTCCGACGGGCTTCTTGATCAGAATGGTTCACGCGTCGGCGTCACAATTCGCCGGGAGGCGCGAGGATCCCCCTCGCGCGTTGGTTCGCGGTCGCCGGCCACCCGGAAGTCGTCCCATGATGCACGGCCGAATCGGCGATCGAAAGGTTCCCGGCGAATCGTGACGCACGACGCCACCTTGTTACGACGAGGTCGATCGGACCTGAACACCCTGCTTCAGCGTCCTCGACCCGTTGATTCTACGTCGCGAAGCCTCGCTTGTGTTCGCGACCTCCCAAGAAATTATACGCCGTGAAGCCTTTCCGAAACGTCGCGACCGACCGTGCGTGTTCGCTTTTTTCATCATACGATCGTTACGATCGTACGCCCTTGTGATTCGCACGTGTCTCTCTGAGAGATTTCTTGAATTCTTGACGGCGATCTTTCCGGACCCATAATCCGAGACCTTCGGGAGTCGTTTCAACGGGCGAGTAGCCGCGGTCGAGCCGATCGCGGAGCTCGGGGAAAGGGGGATAGGCGACGAAGACGAGCAAGGGGGGGTGAGCGTCGAGATCGACGACGATCCGCCGTAATCGGTCGTCGACGAGCCGACGCGCCGCGGGCCGAAGCCGATTGAGCGAATCTCGGTTCGATCCCGATTTGATCAACGCGTTGGCGAAACAATCGCGCGCCGGGCTGGTGAAATCGCCGTAAAAGAGCAGGGGGCTTTGCCAGCCCCAAACGTATAGTGTGGATTCGTTGAGCGGTTTCGCAGCGGCGGCGAGATCGATCGCCAGCCCGCGAAGCTCGACCCATTGTCTTCCTCCTTTATGCTTGATTGTTAGATTTTCCGGGTTGTTCATAAGATATTCATCGTGTTGGATATGACACGCTTGAAGGATCGCGACGGTCACGACCGCGGCCGAAGCGCCTTGAGCCGCGACCGCGATATATCGGCGTTTCCCGATCGCGGAGAAGAGGGCGCCGAACGAATCGGCGGCGAGCGCCGCGACCGCGATCGTCGTTCCCGGAACGAGAGCCAGATAATAGTGCTGCCAATAAAGTCCAGGAGCAATCACTTGAACAAAACTTGCAACCGTAAATAATGCGACGACCCGGCGCGCGAATGCGCGACGCCGATCGGCTTCGATCGCGGCGGGATCTTCGCGGTTCGAGCCGTCGAGCGGCGTCGCATTTTTCGGTTTGAACGCGAGCCGAGCGATCGCGAAGGGGGCGATCAGCCAAAGCGGCCAAAGCCCTTTTCCCCACCAGACGACGTAATTCGTTTTGCCGAAAGGGGGAGCGAGCGAACCGTCGGGCGCGGCGTTGCCCGTCAGCCAGCGAATCCAAACCGACGGTTGTCCGGGATCAATCGGAGCGTCGGTCGCGAGCGCCGAGCCGTAGCGAAAGATATCGTCGTACGCCGGGCGCGCCGCTCCTTGCGCCGCCAAAATGAGAACCGCGATCGCGATCGGCAAGGCGAAGCCCGCCGCGAGCCGCGATTGAACGGACAGTTGATGTTTGATATAGCTTATGTTATGATTTGTCTGTTTTAGAATCAATAGTGATAGGAAATAGACGATTCCGTGGATTGCGCCGACCTGACGGACGAGCGTTGATAGCGCGACCGCGGCGCCGCATGCGTAGAGAAGGCGTGGTTTCTCGTAGTGGAGATACGCGAGAAAAGCCGCGAGCGAAGCGACGGCGAATAGGTTCGACGCGTGTTCGAGATTCGCCGTATCGCCGAAGATCACGGGATCGGTGCTCATCAGAGCGTAGAGGAAAGCCGCGACGATCGCGGCGATCGAGCCCGCGATTCGCCTGGCGATGAACCCGACGAGCACGATCGTCATGAGCACGAGCGGGATCGGCAAGGCGCGGATCGCCGATTCGTTATAGCCGCCGATTGCGACCGCGGCCTCGTAGATCCAATAACCGAGGGGGGGCTTATTCTCGGATAAATCGCGATAGAGAACGGCGCCGTGAGCCATTCTTTTTCCCATATAAGCATACAAGGCTTCATCGCAATCGAGCGGTTCGATCGATCGATCGATCGTCGGGGGGCGGTCCGCGGCTGGTCGTTCGTGAATCGCGGGAGCGAACGCGTGCGAGCGCAACCAGACGTCGAAAAGCAAAATCGAACCCGCGGCGACGATCAAAAGCGCCGCAGCGATCGGCCTGCTTCGATTCGAGCCCGTGTTCATTAAGGAATGTGGACTTTCATTCATGAAAATTCATTACTGTTCGACTGTCGTTTTGATGTAAGGGGTGGACTTTTGATGGAATCGACGATCGGGCGTCGCCGCGCGGCGGACCGCGCGTGTTGTCACGGTCGCCAGGATATCACATAATAACGAGGCGTTTCAAATCGGAGCGAACAGGGGTCGACACCGGGATTCGGAGTTTACGCATGGCGGTTCCAGGAGCGGCGGAGAAGATCGGTTGGGGCTTGGCGATCGCGTGTGTCGCGGGCGTGATCGGTTACATGGCGTTTCTCATGCCCGATCCGGGGATCGAGCTTCAACCTCCCAAGCTCAAGCGCGAGACGGGTCCGCTTACGACCGACTTGAACTGGAAGGTGAGCGATCTTGAAAAGAAACCGTTCAATCTCCAGCAGTATCGCGGCAAGCCGCTGTTTCTCAACCTTTGGGCGACGTGGTGCGCTCCGTGCATCGCCGAGCTTCCCTCGATCGATCACCTGGCGTCGAATCCGAGGCTCAAGGGTAAAGTGGGGTTCGCGTGTGTCGCAATCGACGACCGTGAGACGCTCGACATGGTTCGCGATTTTGTTCAACAGCGAAAGCTCGACGTCCCCGTCTATTACACGACGAAAGAAGATATCCCGGGCATCTTTCCGCTCGCCAATCTCCCCACGACGTTCATCATCGGCGCCGACGGCCGCGTCCTCCATCACGAAGAAGGGAGCGCGCTTTGGGATTCTCCCGAGGTCGTCGACATGCTCGAAAAGTACGCCACGCAAAAACCGAAAGCCGAACCGCAACCGGGTTCAATTGAATAATTGTTTACAAAAGAATATCTTGTGATTCACGGATAATGATATGTGGTCTCGGCGGTTCCGTGTGCCGTGGAGGCGCGTGGAGGCGC
>JAKBCQ010000157.1 GCA_021807585.1 Planctomycetota bacterium
CGCGTATGATTATATCACCAAGCCGGTTGATCTGGAAATGCTTCGAATGCAAGTGCGCAAGGCGATTGATCATTCGACGTTGAGCGAGGAGAACCGGCTGCTCCGCGAAGACCTGGCGGCGCGGCGCGAACATCCCGAGATTCTCGGCGAAAGCGAGACGATCAAAAAGCTCTTCGAGCGGATCAGGCGGATCGCCGACACCGAGCTGACCGTGCTGATTCAGGGCGAAAGCGGCGTCGGAAAGGAATTGGTCGCCAAGGCGATTCACGACCTTAGCCCGCGGCGTGAACGGCCGTTTATCGCGGTCAACGTGGGGGCGCTCCCCGAAACGCTGATCGAGAGCGAACTTTTCGGTCACGAAAAAGGGGCGTTCAGCGGCGCCGATCGACGCAAGCCCGGCTGGTTCGAGATGGCGCGCGGCGGGACGCTTTTTCTCGACGAAATCGGCGAAATGACCCCGAAAACTCAAGTCGATTTGCTCCGCGTTCTCGAACAACGCGAGATCCGCCGACTGGGGGGCGAAACGCTCATCCCGATCGACGCGCGGTTCATCGTCGCGACTCATCGCGACGTCGACAAACTCGTCGCCGAAGGAAAATTACGTGAAGATCTTTATTATCGTTTAAACGTTGTCTCGCTCCGCGTCCCTCCGCTCCGCGAACGTCGCGAAGACATCCCGATGTTGGCCGATTTTTTTCTCGCCCGAGCGTGCGTCCGCCATCGCCGCGAGCCCAAGCGGATCGCCGGCGCAGCGATGCAGATTCTGTGCGATTACTCCTGGCCGGGTAATGTTCGACAATTGATCAATTCTATGGAACGATTGGCGGTCATGGTCGACGCCGAGACGATCCACGCCGACGATCTTCCCGCCAAGAAAACGCAGACGCCGCGAATCTCGATCGCGACGACGCTCGACGACGCCGTTCAGGAGGCCGAGCGGGGGGCGATTCTCGCGGCGCTCGACGCGTGCAACCGCCGCCGCGAACCGACCGCCAAGGTGCTGGGAATCAGCGTCCGCACGCTGCAATTGAAAATGAGCAGGCTGGGGATCTCGTAAGTTACGATCATCCGCCCAAACGGCTCGATTCGCCATTGATTACATGATATTGTTTTCATCTTCATGACCGTGAACGCCTTCCGCCGGCGCTTGGTCGTGTTTTGAGAGGCTGAGCGCGTCGGCGTCGCGATGATCCTCCGCCTTGGCGTCGTCGGTCACGAGCCCCGCGGCGGCGAGATCGATCCCCTCGCGAACGCCCGCTTCGGCTTCGAGCCGGGCCTCGCCCGCGTGTCGAGAACGACGCCGAACGACGCCCGATCGAGCCTTGCGCTTCGATTTCATATATCGACGCAATATGATAAAAGATTTGCTCATAGGATGACGGCGACGCCGCGGGATCACTTCCAGCCGAGCCTTTGCGATCGATTCGAGGAACGCGCGCGGATCGAACTCGGCGCCGTCGGGATGATTCGATCGCGCAATCTCGACGATCGCTTCGTTTCGCCGCGCCGAATCGAGCGGACGGCCGATTCTCATCGACGCATGATAACCCGATTTTGACTTGAGGCGATCCATGCCGATAATCGTCGCGACCCCGCGGCCGCTCTCGGCGAAATGTTCGACGAACTCCAAAAGCGCCGTCGCGGTCGTGTGATCGACGATCGTCACAAGATCGGTCACGTGCAAAAAAACCTTGGAAACGCCCGACGGAATTCGCTTCAAATTGGAATCGATCAAGAGCGAGTTGAAACAAACGAGCGGACGTCCGAAAAAGATATAATGATGATCACCTACCGTTAGACCTTTGACGACGGGGTCGCGAAACAGCTCTGACGTTTGCTTGAACCGACGAATCGCTCGTTTCAAAACCGGTTCGCTTCCGTGTTCGCCGCGCCTCTCGACGTTCGAGACGATCGCAAGTTCCAAAATCATCTTCGCGAGCATCCCCGCGGCGATTCCCCATAACAGGTCGGTCGATACGGTGACGAGGATCGTGATCGCGAACACCGAAAGTTGCTCGCCGCCGATCCGCGCGACATGACGCCAAACCTTCGGCGAACACAACTTATAGCCCGTGTACAAAACGATCGACCCGAGCGCCGCGTACGGCATCATGTTGATCACGTTTCGACCCAACAACAAATAAATTGTTAAAAATAACGCGTTATAAAAATTGGCCCATTGCGTGCGACCGCCGCTTAAGATGCATGTCGTGCTCTTCACGCCTCCGGGGATGATCGTCAGCCCTCCCGCCAAGCTCGAGCACAAATTCGATACGCCCATCGCCTGCAACGTTCTATTGGGATCGGACTTGCGGCGGAACGGATCGATTTTGTCGATCGCGGCGATCGTCGCCAGCGACTCGACCCCGTCGATCAGCGTCAGCGTGAGAACCGTCGTCGCGAGTCCCTTCCAAATCGACCGATCGGCGATCACTCCCGCGAAGTTCGGTAATTGAAATCCATTCCTAAACGGATGATCGGGAATTAAGATCAGGCGATCTCCCCCTAGTCCCAGATACCTGCCGATGATCAGGCCGACGACCGCGGCGATCACCTGCGGAGGAACGATCTTAACCCACTTTGATTTTATTGATGATAGCATAAAGATAAGAGCCAGGCAAAAAATCCCTGTGAAGAAGACTTTCGTATCCATCTCGATGAAGCGTTTGGGTGTTTCGGCGAGGATTCCCCAGAACTCGTGCGCCTGGTATTTGACGCCGAGAATCAGCGGTAATTGCTTGGCGATGATCAACAGTCCGATCGAGGCGAGCATCCCCTCGACGACCGACGCGGGGAAGATCGCGCTGAATCGAGCGAGTTGAAGCCGCGCCAGCACGATCTGCACGGCGCCCGTCAGGCTGATCGCCACGAGTAAAAGGGGATAACCGATCGATAGATCACCGTGCCCGAGGAGCAACATCCCCGCGAAGAGCGCGGGAGCGAGCCCCGCGGCGGGTCCGCTGACCGTCACGTACGATCCCCCCAAAAACGGCAGCACCAGTCCCGCGATAATCGCCGAGATCAATCCGCATACCGGAGGGGCTCCCGACGCGACCGCGATCCCCAACGAAAACGGCAACGAAACGAGCGAGACGACAAGCCCCGCGACGAGGTCGGATCGCCAATGCTTCAGCCCCGCGAGTCCGTTTCGCGGCTTCTCGACGGCAAATGATGATATTGTGCTCACTAAAACAATCCTTTTCTTCTAGGTCGGCTCGGATCGAGTTCGACCTCGCCTGGAAGGGATCGAACGAGGCGACCCGCGAACGACGTCGTCGGCCGTCCGCTCGACGCACGCGAACAAAGGCGCTCTCGGGAAGCGGCCGATCGCGCGATCGGAACGTCGATGACTAAAAATGAAAACATAATGACTTAATGCCGTCTCGGCGGCGAGACGCTCGCGGGAGGAACCTTTGCGGGAGTCGAGGCGCGCTTCGCTCGGCGCGTCGCCGTCCCATTAGGCAATCGCCGTGCCAAATCGACAAACACGACTTCGTCAAAGACATGCAACTTCAGATGCAAAAAGATCTTAGATCGAAATGAGAAGACCGGCGGTAGCCTTGAGACGGGCTCAATCGCGGAAGTGGAACCGCAAGATCTCGCCGAGACGCGCAAAATCTTTCGTGTTCGCCGATCGGTTCAATCGGCTCGGTCGAGATCGAATTAAAATATCATCATCTCGGATGATTTTGAGATCCGATCGAGGCGATCTTTCCCTCCTCCACCGTGTCGGGAAAGATCGCACTCGACCGACGCCGCTCCCGTCTCTGATGAACGAACCCCGCCGCGCCCGTCCGATCAATCGGTACGAGTCGCGACGGGGCGCCGACCGTGGGATCGCCGTGACGAACATATTATGATAGGTGAGTCATCTTATGTCCGTTTCGTCGTCAAGAAGATCACGGAACGATACCCCACGGGCATAACCACAGTGGGCTTCATGCGTCGATACAACGATAATGCAAGCCGCGTGCCGGCGTGAAGCGAACCCAAAAGAGATGACACAACTTAAGATAGGTAAAGTGGTTGCGTTTAACAACCGCAATCGGGGCGGGTCCATGACGCGAGCGCGGATCGAACGTTCCGCATGTACTTGCGCGGAAACGCGTGCGATCGACGCTTGAAGGTAAGGCTCGGATCGATAGAATTCAACGCGAGTGATGAGTCCTTCGAAAACCGATTCGACCGCTTCGCGTCGATTTCCCGTCGAAACGCCGCTCGCGGTCGATCGTGGCGATCAGCCCGGCGCCGCGCTTTTTTGATCGACCGAACGCCGCAACCGCTGCCTCGCCTTTGTTAAAATCGGCCCGATCGAATTCTCGGGAAGCCCCAATTGCTTGCCGATCTGCCGATAATTGAGGAACTTAAGATGATAAAGACGAATGACTTGCGCCTCGCGCTCGGGGAGCTCGGCAAGCAGCCGTTCCACCTCTTCGGCGGCGATGATCGGCTCAACCTGAACCTCGCTGCTGTCGTCATCAACAATGGCGCGATGCGCCGTCGAATGACCAAGCTCGGCCTCGCGGCGCCGCTTGATCGTCTCCTTCACGCAGATTCGCCGCGCCACGACCGTTAAATAGGTCGGCAGCGAACTGTTCCCTTTGAATCGCCGCAACACCGCGTAATCGTTATCAACGATCGCCAACAAAATCTCAGCGGCGATGTCCTCGGTGTCGGCCTCGCTCAGCTCGACGCTGCGCGCGTGCTTCACGTGCTGAATGACGTGATAAATTAGGCCCAGGTAGCGGTCGACGAAATCGTTCCACGCTCCGGGTTCATGCGCCAAACACCGATCGATCAGTTGGCGATCAATCTCTCTCAGGGGCATCGCAGCATCCCCATCGGTTCGGGAGGACGGTCATATCGGCCCGGGACGCCTCGGACTCGCCGGAAGTTAACACCCAATTCTACTACCTTTACGGACGTCGGCAAGTTTTCGATTGGACCGATCGCGCCGGATTCATCGGATGATTCCGCGCCACGCTCCCTTTTCGATTCCGATTCCCCCCCGCCGACGTTCCGATTACAATCCTTATCAATGTATCGCAAACGAAACTCGCTTGCGAGCGATCAACGATCGCTCGTTCTCTTAAAGGGCGCTCTGTATGGACGATTCACAGGATCCACCGAAGATCCTGGTCGCCGACGACAACCTCCAAAACGTCGAACTGCTCGAAGCGTACCTCGCCGATATCCCGTGCGAGATTCGAGGCGCCGCCGACGGAGTCGAAACTCTCGAGCTGATCGAATCGTTCCAGCCCGACCTCGTCCTGCTCGACGTCATGATGCCTCGACTTTCGGGTTTTGAAGTCTGTCGCAAGGTTCGGGAAAACCCCGCGACCAAAGACCTGCCGATCCTCATGGTCACCGCGCTCAACGAACCGTCCGACTTCGAACGAGGCGTTCAGGCCGGCGCAGACGATTTCCTCACCAAACCCGTCAACAAAATTGAACTCCTCTGCCGCGTCAAAAGCCTGATCCGCGTCAGTCACCTGAAAAACAGGCTCGACCGAACCCTCGCGTACCTCGCCGAGGTTGAATCGATCAGCCGCAAAGCCGGAAGATAAAACCGATCAACCCGAACCGGCATGAACAAATGATTGCCAATACGACGCCGATCGATCGATCCCGAAATCACCGATCAGCCTCCTCACTGGAATTCTACGTATTTCCACGACCGCGACAACCGGCTCGACCCGCCGAAAACCGATAACCTCAATCCCTCGCAAACGAACGCAATCCATCATGAACGACACCGCACGCGTGATTATCAAGCCCCGTCGGGCGCGTCCCTTCTACGCGCGACACCCCTGGGTCCTCTCGAACTCGATCGAACGCGTTGAAGGCTCTCCCGAACCCGGCGCCGAAGTGATCGTCCTCAGCCATGAACGGAAGTTTATCGCACAAGGCCTTTGGAACCCCAATAGCACGATCCAGGCGCGGCTTTACCGCTGGGAAGAGGCGCCGCTCGACGAAGCCTTTTGGCTCGACCGCGTCGACTCGGCCCTCAGGCTCCGCTCAACACTCCCCGGAAACCGCGGCGATCGCTCGGCCCGACGCCTGATCTACAGCGAGGCCGACGGACTCTCGGGGCTCACCGTCGATCAATTCGATCAATATCTTGTTATGCAATTCACCAGCCTGGCTCTCCACCAGCGCAAAGATCTGTTCATTAAAGCCTTGACCGATCGATTGTCCCCCGCGGGAATCATGCTGCGAACCGAGCGCGGAATCGCCAAACGCGAGGGGCTCGAAATCGACGACGGCGTCGTGCACGGAACGATTCCCGACGAGCCGATCGCGATCGTCGAACACGCCCTTGAGTATCGGGTCGACCTTCGAACCGGTCAGAAAACCGGTTTTTATCTCGATCAACGCGAAAACCGCCTCGCCGCGTCAACATATGCTTTTGAACGAAACGTGCTTGACGTCTTCTGTTACACGGGGGGCTTCGGCGTTGCGGCTCTCAAGCTCGGCGGAGCGGCTTCGTGTTTGGGAATCGACGGATCGACGACCGCGATC
>JAKBCQ010000158.1 GCA_021807585.1 Planctomycetota bacterium
GCCGACTTTCCTCAAGAATTCGCTCGCGAATCGCCGGAAAAGGCGAACCTGTCTCGGTTTCAGCCGAGGGGACGCGAGCCGATCCTCCGAGGCGTGCGTAGACGCCAAGGAAAGCGGCCGACTGGTTACGTCAGGAGCGCGGCGGCCGAATCGACGAGAGTCGTCGATCAAGCTCCTCCGCGACGATCCGCGCGCCTTTCAAGAAATCGTTGTCGAAGATATCAGTATCTGTCGACGATGTTCAGGAAAGGTCGTCATGCGGCGATCGAGGCGATCAATTCCAGGCGTTTTAATATCACCTGAAATCGATTGGGGTTGGAAAACCCCGCGAGGCGCCGGACCCGGCGCGCGACTGTCGAGCGAACTCTACCGTCGGCTTGAGGTTGGCGTCGATAAAACGACGCCGGCGTCTCGCCGCGTATACCGTCCGCCGCCGCTCTCGGCCTACTGAAGCCGAACGCGCTCGAGAGACGATCCACGCGACCTCGATCCGAGGACGAACAGCGCGAAGCCGGTGAATCCGGCGATCGCGACCAGCGTTCGTTCCCCGTCGTGTCAATTGGTGGATGGGAAATGGGAAGTCGATGCGGCTTTAAGGCGCCGAGGGTATCGCCCACCATATTCCCGTTCGTCTTAACGACGAGCGACCGCGCGTCGACATTCAGCCCTTGGAAATTGGCCGAGAACGGACGGGTCTTACGGTTCAACATGGCTATACCCTCGCTTCCGCCGCATCGGGCGGGAAAAAAGTCGCGTCGACCGGCTCAATCGGCGGTGTCTCGACCAATGCGATCGAGCCGGCCGACGCTGTCATTACGTAACGTGTTTCATCTCAAGGTCTTGCAACGATCTTTATGATCCGTTATCGGTCCGCCGGGGGTCCGAAAACGCCAATTACGCGAATTGGTTGCAACCCCTTAGACGTCGCTCGCGCGAAAAAGTTCACGAGATCTCAAAAAAAATGTCGAGGAACTCAAGCCGATCCCTTAAGGATCCGATTCCGCACGGAATTGAGATCGTTCGACATCAAGGTCGCTCGAACGCGCGATTGCGACGCTTTCAATCTTACGTCGATCGACAAGACCCGCGATTGAGTTATTTCGATCGACCCGACGCCGATCGTGATTTTTTGGCCTTCGATGTTCCCTTCGATTTCGCATTCGTCTCGGTGTTGATGGCGCGATCGACCGCGTCCGCCCCGTCGAGCCTGCGCAATTCGTTCAGAGCCAGATCGGCCGCCAAACAGCGCAGATTCCCCCGTGTCAAAACCCAATGCAAATGATCGCGCGCCTCGTCAACCTTTCCGGCGAACGACAAATCGACACCCAGGTACGCGTGCGCCTCGCTCGTTTGATCGGGAGTCGTCGCAGCGTCGAGAAGCTCCTTGGCGGTCGATTCGCGGCGGAGATATCTGATGATCGGTCCTGGCCACTCGGATCGAGGAACGTGTTTGCTCGCCTCTTCAAGCAAAGCTTCGGCGTCTCGCTTTTGATCGACCCGGTAAGAACCGAGCGCGCCGATCATCGCCGCGGTCGCCGCGTCGGGATCGTTCCAAGAACGCAGTTCGATATAAGCGTGTGTGGAAAACGCGGCGTCTTCGGGTTTGCGCACAGCGTCGATCGCGGCCATGTATAAAACGACGCTCGCGTCGTATCGATCGAGATTTCGCACGGTTTCGCAATCGTCGCGCGCTCCCTCAAGGTCGCCGCGGGTGAAGCGGGATGCGGCGCGGCATCCATAAGCATATGTGTTTTTAATGTCCAATTGCAACGCTTGTTCATGGTAGGATATCGCCGATCGAAACAGGCCGAGGCGGTCGCAACAGCGTCCCAGGGTTGAAAAAACCGACGATTGGCTTCTGATCGACGAGATCGATACAAGTTTTAATTCTCTACCGTTATATGACGGGGTTTCGAATACGAAGTAGGGTCCCAGCCGAATCGCGGTGCGATAATCGCGCGTCGCCTCGTCGTGGCGACCGAGGCGATCGAGAACCTCGCCCCGTTCGAGATACGCCCCCAAATTACGCGACGCCAAATGGATCGACGCGTCAAAATCTTTGAGCGCGAGAAAATAGCGACCGAGATTCTTTCGCGCCTCTCCTCGAATGCGGAGATACCGCGATCGGCTGTCGAGATGTTCGCGTTCGACGAGCTTGATCGCCTTCTCGATGTCGGCGATTGCGCGTTCGTCTTGGTTCAGGCATATTCGAATCGATGCGCGATCTTCATAAGCGAGATGGATCGACGGATCGAGACGAATCGCGGCCAAACAATCGGGAATCGCCTTCTCATATTCATGTTTTTGAATATTTGCAGAAACGCGATTAAGGATCGCGACGAGATTCGCGGGATCTTTGAGAATGACCGAGTCGAATTCCTGGATCGCCTCGTCGTATCGTCCCAGGCAACTGAGCACGAGTCCGTGTTTGAGCCGACCTGTTTGGTAATAGGGGTAAGTCGTCACGAGACGTTCGCACAGATTTAACGCTTCTAGATATTCGCCGTTTCTTAAAAGATCTTGTGTTTGAACGATCGCCCGCGGAGCTCCCGGCGGGTCGGATTCCTGGGCGCGAACGCTTTGGGCGATCGACGAGAAGCAAACGATCGCGACGAATCGGATCAAGACGGCCGATCGAAGTCGACTTGTGTTCATGTCAAAGCCTCCGTCCGAACTCGCGATCGGGGCTTGAACGTCGAGAACTTCGATCTTTGAGTTCCAAGGGAAAAGCGCCGATCGACCGAACGGCGCGTCTCACTTAGGGATACTCATCATCGACTTGTCATCGAGCGTCGAAGCCGAGCGATCAAGCCTCGACCCCGTGCTCCTTCAAAACCGTGCGGAGCGTTTCGAGATCTTGAAATTGATACGCGTGTAAACCGAGCGCGATCGCGGGCTCGACGTTGAGCGCGCGATCGTCGATGAATAGCGCGTGCGACTTGGAACAGCACGAGATCCCGAGGGCGCTCGTGTAAATCCCCTCGTCGGGCTTCGCCTGTCCCAGATAACACGACGTCAAAAACGCCGAGAACACGTCGTGCAGCTTGAACGTGCGGACGCGATATTCGTGGAGTTCGCGCGATTCGTTGTTGAGCGTGAAGAGTCGATACTTTCCCGTCGCAGCCAGCTTTCGCAGCCAGTCGAGCGTCTCTCCCAACGCCTTCGATTGACTGAACATAAACGTTTTGAAATCATCGGGAGAGAACGTCCGCGACCGATGAAACACGGCTTTCTTGATGTAAGAGTCAAGGCTCAATCGACCCGTCTCGAACGCGGTCTTGAGCATCTCGTGGCGCGTTTGAAATTCTTGATAATCGAGCTGGAACGCCTCGGCGGCGCGTTTCCTCGCGCCGGTGTCCCAGGCGTTCGTCAAGAAAACGCCGCCGATGTCCATAAATAAGGTTGGAATCTGAATCATCGCTCGCCGCCTCGCACTTCGGTGTCGGTTCGTTCGATTCGTTCGGTCCGTGTCGATCCGTCTTCGCCTTCGTCGCGCTCGATCGCGTCGTACTCGTTCTCAAGATTCTTCAAATAATCAATTGCTTGATCGAGGGTCGGCGTCTCGACTCCCGCCGTCCTGCCCGCCTCGTCGATCTCGCGCAAAAGCATAAGGTCATCAAAATGCTCAGAATCTTCGATTTGTTTGCGTTTGGCGGGTTCGAGCTTTTTTTGATGGTAGAGGAGCGCGTCCATGTGCTTGCGGATGAGCCAGTCGGTTCTGGGGGTTATCGTACCCGCGAGCGAATCGGCGCCCGCCTGCGCGTGGTCGGCGTGATCGATCGCCTTACCGACGTCGTGTAAGAGCGCCGCGGTGAGGAATTCTTCGTCGTGGGGACGAACGTCGAGGGCGAGTTGAAATACCTGAAGGCTGTGATATAAGGCGTCTCCCTCGGGGTGATATTTAGGATTCTGCTTGATTGCTTCGAGCGGTTCCAAACGCAACCGGTAAATTGTGAAACGATCGAGATGATCGGCGATGTCCAAAAGACGCCCCGCGGGTTCGGGGCGTTTTTCGTTCTTATCGCCGGGTCGCCGCGCCTTCGCCTGGAACAACGCGAGTAATTCTTGCCGAACTTCGCCGTCGGTCGGCAAATCGCCCGGCTTCACCCTCCGACCCAACACCGCGACCGCCTTGCGCTTCGCTCCATAATAGACCGCTTCGCCGAAATCACGCACCGAGTCCCAATCGATCGCGGGATCGAGCTCGTCGTACAACCGTCGTGCCGCTTCGGCCGCGATCTGGCGACGAACCCGAGGCGATACCCCGGGGGACGAATCGTTCCTTTTTTTAAACTTATCGTGCATAATCCCGATTCGAACCCCTCAATCGTCACCGCGGGGAATCGATCCGCACGTCGCGCAGCGATCGACCGACCCCCAAGTCTAGCGTGCGCCGCGCGGTTTGAACACGCCGCGAATACCGAAACCGTAATCCGCGGCGCACGACGGATGACGAATCACGCGGCTGCAAAATAATCGTCATATCCTAATGTTATGAGTTACTGATCGATGACGTCGACGATCGTCAAGAAAGCTCCTTTATGAACGAATTCGGTCAGGATCGCGGGTTCGGCCGCCGAATCGACGGCGCGGACCGCGTCGACCAAAACCGCGACCGTTCGACCCCTCGCGAGCAACCCCTCGACCGCGGCCTTCACGCAGAAATCGGTCGCGACCCCATAAACGTAAAACGTCGTTTCTTGATCGCCGAGAGCGGCGAAGATCGCGTTTGAGGATTGATTTGTAAACAAATCGTAATGTCGCTTATAAATTGTGACGTGATCGATCGTTTGATCGGGAACGATGAACGCTTGCTCGGGTTCGATCACCAAACTTCGCGGTCGCGCGGTTTCGGGAATCCGTTCTTGTCCTTTCGATCCGACGAGGCAGTGAGGTGGAAAGGGCTCGATCACGGAATCTTGGGGTTGATGCGCGCACGCGGTGGCGACCACGGGGATTCGCCGCCGGCGTGCGATCTCGGTCAATCGTGCGAGCGCGGGGCGGATCGAGGTCGAACCCGCGATGAAGAGCGCTCCGTCGGGGTCGAGAAAGTCGCGCTGGGTGTCGATATCGACGAAAACCACGTTCGCATCGGCGGGCATCGGAATCACTCGCAATCGTCGCTTCGACCGACGCTACGGCGATCGATCGTTCGCTCGCTGTTATGTTAGCCGGAAAGCGAGCGTGGGGAAAGCGATCCGATTTGTTCGTCAATTGTCGAATCACCCTCTTGCGACGCTCGCCCGGGACGTATAGAATCGTCTGATCGATGAATCCGATCGGAGATGATAGCCGGGAGATCGCGCGATGCGTGAATTTGACAGGGCGATCGGGCGAGCATGGCGTCGGATGCGGTTGCAGCGGTTTTTATCGGCGCTTGTTTGGTGTTGGTGCGGAACGCTCCTGGTCGCCTCGTTCGTCATTGCGATCGATAAGTTTGGCGTGCCGATTCCGGGCCACGCTTGGGCGCCGATCGCCGTGGCCGGCGGCGTCGGTCTCGCACTGGCGGTTTTCATCGCGCTTTTCACGGGGCCAAGCCGGCTCGACGCGGCGCAGGCGATCGATCGCGTGTTCGGCCTCAACGAACGACTCGCGACCGCGATCACTCTTCCCGAGCACATCCGTAAAACCCCGGTCGCGATCGCGCTCGTCGACGACGCCAAGAGGCACGTCGGCCGGCTTGATATTGGCTCGCAATTCGGCGTGCGGATACCGCGTCGGGCGTGGCTTCCCGTCTTGATCGGCGGCCTCGCAGTGGGGCTTTTGTTCGCGCCTGATGTGGCGCAAACCGTCGCTCGGGCGCGCACCCCCGATAAGCTTGATCAAAAACTGTTGGTTGAGCAAACCAAAACGCTCGGCAAATCGATCGCCAAAAAGCGCAAGGAACTCGACACGAAAGATTTCGCCGAGGCCGAGGCGTTGCTCGCCAAGATCGAGAAGGCCGCCGACGAACTGTCGAAGGCGCCCCCCGCGGGTAAAGACAAAGCGCTGATGCGATTGAATACGCTGACCGACGCGCTTAAGGATCGTAAAAAGCAGCTCGCCGGCGCCGATCAAGTGAATAAACAACTTCAAATGATGAAACAATCGGCGACATCGGGTCCCGCCGATGATTTCTCTCGTGAGCTCGCCAAGGGGGATTTTGAGAAGGCCGCTCAAGAGCTGAAAAAACTGCAAGAGAAGCTCGCCGCAGGAAAGATGACCGAATCCGACAAGAAAGCGCTCCTCAATCAAGTTCAAGAAATGAAAAAAGAACTTGAGAAGATGTCGAATTTAGAGCAGCGTCGCAAGCAGCTCGAGGAGGCTCGTAAGAACGGCGGGATCAGTGAGAAGCAATTCCAGGAGGAGTCGGCGAAGCTCGATCGACAAGCCGAGAATCTGAAGCAGATGAAGCAACTGGCGCAGGCGCTTCAAAAATGTGAGAACGGGATGAAATCGGGGGACATGAAGCAAGCCGCCGAGGCGCTCGGGAT
>JAKBCQ010000159.1 GCA_021807585.1 Planctomycetota bacterium
GTATAACCGATCCGCCAGCCCGTCATGCGATACGTTTTCGAAAAACTCTGAGTGACGATCGTCCGTTTCCGCGCGTCGGCGATCTCCCACGGGCTGGGAGCGATTTCGCGATCGAAGACGAGCCTCTCGTACACGCCGTCGGCGAGGAGCCAAAGATCGTGACGATCACAGAACGCGACGATTCGTTCCCAGTCGTCGTGCGAAGCGGTCCAGCCCGTCGGGTTTCCGGGGCTCGCGAGCGCCAGCAACCGCGTGTTCGGCTTGACCGCGGCCTCGATCCGATCGAAATCGAGGCGAAAGCCCGATTCATCAAAAGAGAGGGGGATTTCGATTGATTCGGCGCCCGTCACACGCACCGCGGCCGAGAGATTGGGCCAAAGCGGCGTGATCAAGATCGCCGAGTCTTCCGCCGAGAGCGTCGCCTGGCAAACGAGCGCGATCGCCACCATGCCGCTCGCCGTCGTAACGATCTGATCGGCGTTCGTCTCGGTCCGATGGAGCCGTGCGTACATCGCCGCGATCGCCTCGCGGAGTTCGGGAAAACCCGCGTTCGGGGTATAAAAGGTGAAGTTCTCGGCGATCGCTCCCCGCCCCGCTGCCTTGATGAAATCGGGGGTCGCGAGCGTGTCCTCGCCGTAAAAGAGCCGGAGCGTGCCGGGATGAAGATCCGCGAGCGCCGCGATTTGGCGGATCCGCGAACCTGGAATCGATGCGGCGGGAGCGTATGCGGGATCGTGACTCACCGAACTTGCTTTCCAATAAAAATCCGATAACCTAGTTATATCAAGGCTACTCTTTGGGCTTATCGGCGGCGGCTTTTTTGGCGGGAGTTCGCACGGTGAGGACGGGGCAGGGCGCCTCGCGAACGATCCGTTCGGCCACCGACCCCAGCAGTAAACGCCCCAGTCCGGTGCGACCGTGGGTCGCGATCACGATCAAATCGACGTCTTGATCCGTCGAGTAATCACAGATCGATTCGACCGCGTTTCCCCACCGGATCGCACGTTTCACCTCGGCGGGTGTTCCCCATTCGGGCTTGAGGATCGTTTGCAGCGATTCGATCGCCCGCGCCTCGGATTGCTCAAAATACTCGGGTGGAAGCGCCGCGGCGACCGCGAGATCGGGGAACACCGGCACGAACTCTTGAAGCACGTGCAGCAGGTGAAGCGACGCCGAAAACTTCTCGGCGATCTCGCACGCGTAGCGAATCGCTCCCTCGGAGTGCGGGCTGAAATCGGTCGGCGCCAAAATACGTTTGATTGAAATCATGAAAGCTCTCTCGTTGGTGCAAGGTGTTTGCGCGCCCTCATGACGCTCGATTCGTTGAAGATTCCCCGGTAACGAGGGAGTGAAAGCGCTTACGGAGCGTTTTGGTGATCGGCCCGGGAGACCCCCCGCCGATCGGTCGACCGTCGCATTCGACCACGGGAATCACCTCGGCCGCGGTCCCCGTCAAAAAACATTCCTCGGCTGTGTAAACATCATGCCGATCCATCGATCGCTCGATCACGCGAATCCCCTCCTTCCGCGCCAGTTCGATCACCGCGTCCCGCGTGATTCCCTCGAGAATACCCGAATCGATCGAAGGCGTGTGCAGCTCGCCGCGACGAACGATAAAGAGATTATCCCCCGTGCACTCCGCCACCTCTCCCTTATGATTGAGCATCAGCGCCTCGACGCATCCCGCGTTCGCTCCCTCGATCTTCGCCAAAATATTGTTCAAATAATTGAGCGATTTGATCCGAGGATTGAGCGCCGCGGGATGATTCCGCGCCGTTCCCGCCGTCACGATCCTCAGCCCTTTTTCGTACATCTCTTCGGGATAAAGGCTGATATGATCGGTAATGATAATTACTTGCGGATTGGAAGTCCGCCGCGGATCGAGTCCGAGCGTCCCCGCGCCGCGCGTGACGATCAGTCGAATGTATGCGTCGGTCAGTTCGTTGGCCGCGAGTGTGGAAACGACCGCCTTCGCGGTCTCGTCGCGAGTGAGCGGGATTTCGAGATGAATCGCTCGCGCCGAATCGAAAAGTCGATCGACGTGTTCCTTGAGCCGAAAGACGCGTCCGTTGTACGAACGGATCCCCTCGAACACACCGTCGCCGTAAAGCAGACCGTGATCGTACACGCTGATCTTGGCGTCGGCCTTGTCGAACAACTGACCGCCGATATAAACCTTGAAGCTCATGCGACCGAATCTCCACCCGCTTGGTCGATTTCCTCAAAGAAGCGACTCGTCCGGCGGGCGTTGGCCGCTGTCCGGCATCCGAATCCAGACGACACGATTACGACGGTCGCTTGCGATCGACCGACGTCGATTCGGCGGCGAGCGAAGGCGCAAGTTGGATCGACCGCCGTGGTTATAGCCTCGATGCGGCGAAGTCCGATCCTTCCGGCGCGGCGCTAAACTCCTCGATCCGTCCCTCGACGAGCCGAACGACCCGGTCGGCCCGGGAGGCGATCTGAGAGTCGTGTGTCACCAGCATCATAGTAAGCTCGCGCTCCCGGTTCAAGTCGCGGAGCAATTCGAGAATTGCGCGTCCGTTCGCCGCGTCGAGATTTCCCGTCGGTTCGTCCGCCAGAACGATCTCGGGCTCACCGACCAACGCCCGTGCCACCGCGGCGCGTTGCATCTCTCCCCCCGATAGCTCGGCGGGCTTGTGCGTCCGCCGACCCGCGAGCCCCACGCGATCGAGCAACGCCTCGGCCCTCCGCCGATAAGTTCGCCGCGCCGCCATGTAACCGATCGGTCCGTGTCGAATCAATAACGGCATCAACACATTATCCAGCGCGCTCAATTCTGGAAGCAAATGATAAAATTGGAAGATAAAGCCGAACGTCTGATTGCGCAATGCGTCGCGTTTGCGATCGCCGAGGTCGTCGATCCGTCCCCCGTCGAGATCGACCGCTCCCCGATCGGGCGAATCGAGCAGCCCAAGCACGTGGAGCAGCGTGCTCTTCCCCGATCCGCTCGCTCCCATGACGGCGACGAGTTCGCCGCGGTCGACCGCCAGATCGACCCCCTTGAGCACGGGGACCTCGGTCTTCCCCTTGCGGTAGCTCTTCGCCAAACCCCGCGCCGATAAATGAGCCGTCATCGATCGTTTCCCCCGCGGAGTGGACGATTTCGTTTCCAACGCGTCGATTCGAGAAATGTGAGAATTATTCATAGCGCAACGCCTCGACGGGTCGAAGCCGCGCGGCGCGGATCGCGGGCCAAACGCTCGCGAGCACCGCGATCAAAAGCGCCCCGCAAAACACCCACGCCACCGTCAACGGCTCGACCCGCGTCGGTATCTCGCTAAAGTAATAAATATCGGGGTTGAAAACACGTTGACCCGTCAGAGCGCTCAGCGCGTCTTCAATTTTGTTGATATACTTGACGAACAGAAGCCCCCCTGCGAGCCCCGTTCCCGCCCCCACGATCCCCAGCGCCAGACCGTAACCGAGGAAAATCCCGCCGACTCCCGTCGTCGAGGCGCCCAACGCCTTCAGTACGCCGATGTCCCGCGTCTTCTCGACGACGATCATCGAAAAAATCGCCAAAATGCCGAACCCCGCCACCGCGATGATAAAAAAGAGCAACATATTCAAGATATCTTGTTCGATCGACACCGCAGCCAACAGCGGCCCTTGCATCTCCTCCCACGTCGCGACCTTGAAATACAGCGGCCGCAGCCGTTCAAGCCCGCGCTGAATCTTGCGAGCCAGGACGTTGAGATCGGCCTTCGACCCCGGCTTGAGCTTGATATGAATCTGATTGACCGCGCCCCGCCCTTCGCCGTCTCCGATGCCGAGCATGAATTGAAGCCGTTCGAGCGGTACGAAGACGATCGACGAATCGTATTCGCTCATCCCGCTCTTAAAAAAGCTTACAACCGTGAATTCATCGGTCGCGGGCTCGGGACGTTTCGACGCGCGTGCGAACACGAGCATCACCTTCGTTCCCCGAGGCGCCAGATATTCGTCGCGATGCTTCTCGGGATCGCGCGCCGTCGCCATCGCATAGCCCAAAATCGCGCCCCGAGGCGGAACGTCGTCGAGCGCCTGCTTCCTTAACGCCTGATTGAGAATATCATCATCCATGTTCTCGCCGAGAACCCCCGCCGCCGGAGATGTTTTCTTCCGCAATTCCTCCGACACCTCAAACGAAGCAGGCGCGGGCCTGTCGTTTTCGTCAAAAAGGAATTCGGCGAAATCCCCGGTCTTGGCGCGCTCCTCGGGCTTCACCCCGATCAGCTTGACCTCTTTCGTCACCTCCGACCCGCCGACATAAAATCGCAGGATCGCATAAGTTTCCATCGTCCCCGCCATCGCCTCGACGTCGTCTCCCGCGATCTGGCGAATCCGCGCCGTCACCTCGTCGGCGTTGGCGAACCCGTTGCGGTCGTACGACATCACGACGATGTCCGACAAAAATCCGTGCAGCCGCGACCTCATCTTGGTCGCAAATCCCGCCATCACCGCGTTGACGACGATTAACGTCGCTACCCCCAACATCACGCTCACGACGCTCGCGAGCGCGATGTATCGCCCCCGCAGATATTTCCAACAAAGTAGATATTTATACATAAAGCGAATCCATCCTTGGGTCGAATCGGGGCGTCGGTCGGTTGAGAGCGAGCCGGGGGATTCCGTCCCGCGGCATAATCGATCAGATCGTTCAACTTTCAACTATGTGTTCATGATTCCGGTCTCATCAGCGGAAAGAGGACGACGTCGCGGATGCTCGCGCGGTCGAGAAGGAGCATCGCCAGCCGGTCGATCCCCACGCCGATCCCTCCCGCGGGAGGCATCGCGTGTTTGAGCGCGCGGACGAAATCGTCGTCCATCTTCGCCATCGAGTCCTCCTCCTTCTGCCCTGCGAGTTGCGCTCGGAACAGCTTCTCCTGCAACATCGGGTCGTTGAGCTCGGTATACGCGTTCGCCAGCTCCATCCCGCACACGAACAGCTCGAACCGCTCGGCGACTTCGGGATTCGACTTCTTCCGCTTCGTCAGCGGACAAATCGCCGCGGGATAATCGATCACGAACACCGGACCCGAAAGCTTGTCCTCGACAAACTCTTCAAATAACTCATTTGTAATAACGTGAATATCTTTTCCTTTGGTTTCAATTCCCGATCGCTCCGCGGCGGATACGATCGAGGCGGGGTCGGCGGGATCGACCCCCGCGTGTTCGGCGAGCAGATCGACGTAAGCCTTGCGCGGCCAAGGCGGCGTGAAGTCGATCTCGGTCCCCTGGAACGATCGCGTCATCCCCCCGCCGATCGCGGCGATCGCGTTCGTGACGAGCGCCTCGGCCAACTCCATCATCGCGTCATAATCGCCGTACGCCTGATACGCTTCGAGCATCGTGAACTCGGGATTGTGCCGCGGCGAAATCCCCTCGTTCCGGAACACCCGGGCGATCTCGAACACCCGCTCCATTCCCCCCACCAATAAACGCTTCAAATAGAGCTCGGGAGCAATTCGTAAATATAAATCCAGATCGAGCGTGTTGTGATGTGTGACGAACGGTCGCGCCGCCGCGCCCCCCGCGATCGATTGCATCGTCGGCGTTTCGACCTCGACAAACCCGCGCTCGGCGAGCGTCGACCGCATCGCCGCGATCATCCGCGAACGCGCCAGAAACACCGCGAGCGATTCGGGATTGGTAAACAAATCCACGTATCTTTGGCGATATATTCGCTCGACGTCGGTCAGACCGTGCCATTTTTCGGGAGGGGGGAGCAGGCTTTTGCCGAGAAACGTCAGACGCTCGGCGAAGATCGTCAGTTCTCCCGTTTTGGTTCGGCCGAGCGTCCCGTCGACTCCGAGGAGATCCCCCAGATCGATCTCTCCGCATAGCGCCCAGCCCGTTTCGCCCACCTGATTCTTGCCGACGAAGATCTGGATCCGCTCGGTCCAATCGCGGAGCTCAAGGAACACGACCTTCCCCTGGCCGCGCCTCAGCATGATCCGGCCCGCAACGCGCACACGCGGGCCATGCGCCTCTCCCTCGACGAGCGTCATCCCCCTGACCGCTTCGATCGACGTCCGATCGTCGAATCGCTCACCCCAGGGATCGAATCCGAGCGCCGCGATCTTTTCAAGTTTATCGAATCGGGTGCGTTCAAGTGCGCCCGCCGAGGCGTCGTCGGTAACGATCGCGGCGCTCTCGGCCGTCGCTTCGATCGTTTTGCCTGCTTTCTGTTTCGCGGCCTTTTCGGCCTTCGCGAGGAATTTCCGCAGGACGTCGTCGGGCGCGGCGGCGTGTTCAAGAGAATCCCAAACCGCCGCGGGAGTTTCGGGATAAGAGCGCACTTCCCCCCCTTGGCGAAATTCGAGCTCGAGCACTCGCGCGATCGGGTCGTAGCCCATCGAAACAACAACCTTCGATTCGACGGACCGACGCTGCACGATCGACTCCTCTAACCAAAAAAACGCTCAGTGGGTCCGCCTGGAAAACGGGAT
>JAKBCQ010000160.1 GCA_021807585.1 Planctomycetota bacterium
CTCTCTCCGAGGCGCCGATCGGCCCGCTTCAAACCGGGAACACATATTACGTCGTCAATGCGTCGACGAACACGTTCCAACTCGCGTCGAGCCCCGGAGGAGCCGCGATTTCGCTCAATCTCAACGGAGTGAATTCCGCGACGGTCTTCCAGGTCGGCCCGCAAGGAATCGCGATCACTCCGTCTTCAGGTCAACAAGAATTGATCATCGTTCTGGGCTCGAACGCGACGGTTCAGGGATCGCAACAGATCCTGGGACCGGGGGGGATTTCGCTCGGAGTCGCCTTGCCGACGATCGGCGACGGCGTCTCGTCGGTGAACGCTCACGGATCGTCGGGAGGCGCGATCAGCGGCGGATCGAATTCGTCGACGCTCAACGATAACCCCGTTCTCACCGCGTACATCAACGCGACCTCGGTCGTCGCGGGCGGAAACGTTTCGATCACCACAAACTCGACCACGAGCACGTCGGGCTACGCCGACAACGGAACCGCGGGACTCGTCGCGATCGGCAATTCGAGCTCCACGATCAATCAATACACAAATAACCAGGCGTCGGTCGGTTCGGGAACTTCGATCGTCGCGGGAGGGAATTTTGTTCTGAACGCGAGCACGAACACGCAAGGAAACGTCGCGGCGAGTTCGAACGCGGGAGGTTTCGCGGGGTCGGTCAATTCGGACACGACCGAGACGATCAATTACCAAACGCTCGCAACCGTGAACGCGAACGCGTCGATCACCGCGGCGAACCTGCTCGAGGTTTCGTCGAATGCGAGCGACACCGCGAATTCAACATCGACAGCCAACGGAGCGGGCTTCGGCGCGGGGGCGTACGCCAACCAGAACGGCGGCCAAGGTATCCAAATCGGACAAATTCAAGGCGCGATTAATCAAACCGAGATCGGCTCGGGCGCGAATCTCGTCGGCGGTCACCTCGTCTTGAACGGGCTCGTCACAAGTATGAACGTGAGCTCGAACGCGAGCGGATCGGGCGCCGGATTCGTCGGCGTGGGAGAGGCCGACGCCGAACTGCAAAACAACGGAACGAACAACGTTTTGATCGATCCCAACGCCAAGGTCACCGGTACGTACGGCGTCGATCTCATCGCCCAATTCAATAACGTGAACACGAGTGCGAATTCTTACGCCAAAGCCGAGGGGCTTTTCGGCTACATCAATTCGACCTCGAACAACAATGCGAACTTCACCACGCTCGTTTCCGCGGCGGGAGGAGCGACCCTCTCCGCGGGCCCGCGCGATCCCGCCGATTCCGATCTCGTTCAAAACAGCGGTGTCGCCAACCTCGCTCTTTATATCAACACCACCTACGCCACGCCCGGAGTCGTGAATACCAATCCCTACTCGAGAGACGCTCTCGCCGCGGGAGGTTCCAACGGCGGATCAAGCACGACCGAAACCGCGAACTCCCCGATCTACGCGAACGTCGTCATCTTCGGCGTCAGCCCGCTGATTAACATCAACGCGTCGGGAGGAGTCGCCTCCGCCGAGAACGTATCGGTCGCGAGCAATTCCAACAACACGATCGTTCTCAACGACATCAACGCCCCCGCCGCGTCCAACGTCCAGATCATCTCGAACGCTATCTCAGGAACCGGCGGTACGTGGAACTTCCGCCAATCGTACCCCAGCGTCACCATCCTCAATTACTCGAATGAAAACATTCAGATTAATAATATCAATGTCGCGAACCCAGCCAACGTCCCCCACGTTTATCTCACCGCGGTACCCACGACAAGCATCTCGGGCGGATCGAATTCGCTCCTCTTCACAATCAAGGCGCAGGCGCTTCCCACCTCGATCACCATCGACAATTACGGAACTTCGAATGTCTTGATCAACGGGACGATCGACAACCCGATCGGAACGACGACGATCATCAACAAAAACGGAAGCGTGCTGTCGACGAACTCGCGCGGCGTCGTCGGTCCCGACGGCCGAGTCTCGCTCATCCGCACCAACGTCCTCGACGTCGAGGCGTCCGGAAGCATCGGATCGAGCTCGACTCGGCTCAACGTCGACCTCGTTCAAAGCTATGATTCTATCAACAACGTTACGCGATTCGATCAGATCACCGCGATCGCCGGACAAGACGTTTATCTCGACCTCCTGGGGAGACTCCGTCAGCCGAACTTCCCCAACTTCACCGTCTACGTCGATAAGATTCAGGCCGGCGGAACCGCCGATCTCCTCCTGCAACCGAGCGTCTACGATCCCGCCCCCACCGGAACCGTCACGGGAATCATCGTCGTCGCGACCGTCGGCGCGAGCGGTTCCTACATCAACTTCTACACGCCCGATACCGGTTCGGCGATTTCGCTCGATCAGGGGCTTTTTGGAAACACGGCGCTCGCGACCCAGATCCCCTCGACCTACAACCTCGCCGGGCTCGACCCGAACGGAAATCGAACCCTCCCCGGAATCACCGCGGGAGGGAACATCTCGATCGTCGCCGCTCAACCCTCCCCCGCGGCCACCACGATCAACATCCTCGGCGTCACCCAATTGCAACCGAACACCACGGGCGACATCAGCGCCCTTACCAACGGCTATATCAATCTGACTGAATATATCGGCACCGGGGCGATGCGCGTCGGCTCGATCGAATCGACCGCGGCGAACATCACCCTGACCGTCCCGGGAGTTCCCGCGGCGGGCGCCGATTTGATCGTCGAGCCCAACGGCAAACTCCTCGCCGATCAGGGATCGGTCGTCGCATCGGCGGGCGGAAACGTGACGATCTCGGCGAATGTCGATATCGGAGCGCCCCTGGGAACCTTCACGATCAACGGCGACGCCGGAAACCTCAACCCCGGAGTCGGCACGATCATCCAGGTCGATTCGCCGATCGTCTCGCCGACCGTCACCATCAACGGAAACGTGAATAACGATACCTTTAACATTCAAACGACGTCGTCGATCTCGACCGTCACCATCAACGGAAACGGCGGAGTCAACACGTTCAATTTCGGCAGCCTCGTCCCGACGCTCTCGGGAGGAATCGTCGACAACCTTCAGGGCGCCGAGATCCTCAACGGATCGGGATCCGACACGGTCAACGTCGACGACACCGGAAGCACGATCGCCAAAACGGGGATCCTCACCGCGACGACGATCACCGGTCTCAACATGGGCGTCGGAGGAATCACGTATACCGGCTTCTCTAACGTGAACATCAACCTGGGATCGGGCGGCAATACGTTCACGATCAAGAGTACGATCACCGGCAAAACGAACCTCAACAGCGGAACCGGAAACGACGTCGTCAACGTGCAAACGACCTCGGGTCCAACAAACGTCAATACGGGCGGAGGAGTCAACACGATCAACGTCGGCGGACTGGCGCCCTCGATGAACGGAATCGTCGACGGTATCCAGGGGCCCCTCGTCGTCGTCGGCTCGGGAGGCGATACGATGAACGTCGGCGATATCGGCAGCACGATCGCCAAGACGGGCTATCTCACCTCGACGACGATCACCGGCCTCAATATGGGAGCGAGCGGAATCACCTACGGCGGCTTGCAAGTGTTGAACATCAGCCTGGGATCGGGCGGAAACACGTTCAACGTCCTCAGCACGCACAAGAATGAAACCTATATCTACACAGGTTCGGGGAACGATACCGCCAACGTACAGTCGGTCGCGGGTCCGACGTTGATCGACGGCCAGGGAGGAAACAACCTGTTCAACGTCGGCAGCCTGGCGCCCGCAACAGGGGGCTTCCTCGATCGCATCAACGCGGCGCTCTCGATGATCGGCGGCCAGGGAGGAACGAACATCCTCAACCTCGACGACACGGGCGCGACGATCGCCAAGAGAGGAACGCTCACCTCCACCCAGCTCGACGGCATGAACATGACCGGCGGAACGATCACATATACATATTTCTCAAACTTGAACTTCAACCTCGGTTCCAGCGGTAACGTCCTCACCGTCGATCAAACGAACAAAACGACCGACACCGTGATCAACACGGGCGCGGGAACCGCGGAAATCACCGTGCTCGCCACCGCCGGCCCGCTCACAATCAACAACAACAACGCGGGCTCAAACACGATCAACGTCGGCAGCCCCGGGCTCAACAGCGGCGGATTGCTCGCCAACATTCAAGGCCCGCTCACGCTCCAAGGCGGAAACGGAACCTCGAATACGATCAACATCGACGATTCCGCCGATCGAATCCTCCAAACCGGAACCCTCACGACTTCAACCCTCACCGGAATGGGAATGGGGCAGGGGGGAATCGTCTTTAATAAATTCACCGCGGTGAACATCTCGCTCGGAACCGGCGGAGACGTCTTCAACATCCTCAGCACGATCACCGGACCCACTTATCTCGCCGCGGGAACCGGAAAGGGAACGATCAACGTTCAATCCATCTCCGGACCCACGACCGTCGATTCGTCGTCGAACCCCGATACGATCAACGTCGGTTCGCTCGCCCCCGCGTCGGGCGGCGTGCTGAGCTCGATCGGGGCCCTTCTTACCATCAAAGGAGGCCAGTATTTCGATATCCTCAACCTCGACGACACCGCCGACGCATCGAACGCATCACTCGCCGTCGCCGCGAACACCATCACCGGGCTCGGAATGGCCGTGGGAATCCAATATTCTCAATTGAGCCAAACCAACATCCACCTGGGATCGGGAGCGAATACTGTTTTGATCCAGAACGACGGTTTCGGCGCCACGACGATCTTCGAGGGGAACGGCGCCACGACGGCCTCGATCAACGCGACCCAGGGAACGACGACGATCAACGCGGGAACCGCAAACGACTCGTTCGCGATCGGGAGCCTCGAACCCGCGACCGGCGGCGTTCTCAGCGGTATCGGCGGCGCCGTGCAAATCAACGGCGGAGCGGGAACCGATTCGCTCCAGATCGACGATTCGGCCGATTCGATCGCGCGATCGGGAATCCTCACCGCGTCAAGCCTCACCGGGCTGGGGATGACCAAGGGGGTCGCGTTCCAGTCGATCGCTTCGCTCAACCTGGCGCTCGGCTCGGCAGCGAATCAACTCACCGTCAAGTCGACACCCGCCGCGCCCACAAAAATCACCGCGGGGAACGGCAATAATATCTTTATGGTTCAGGGGGATACCGGGCCCCTCTTCATCGCTCCGGGTGCGGGGAACAACACCTTCGTCGTCGGCGGCCTGGCGCCCACGATCGGAGGAACGCTCGCCGGAATCAACGCCCCACTCACGCTCGACCCGGGATCGGGGACGAATTTCCTCGTCGTCGACGATTCGGGAGACTCCGCGCCGCGAACCGGCGTTCAAACCGCGGCGGGCTTGATCGGCCTCGGCATGCCGTCGTCGATCACCTTCGTCAATTTCAATAACGTCGCGGTCGACCTGGGTTCCGGAAACAATTATATCGATGTTATTGGAATCAATGCGTCGATCCGTCAGGATACGTTCAGCGGCGGTAAGGGGACGAACGTTTTCAACGCGACGATCGCGGGCGATTTGAACTCGAATATCACGCTCAATTCGTTCAATCTCGCGTCGTTCTACATCTCGGGGAATTTAAACGGTCGCGTTCTGCTTCAACCCTCGGGCGTGATCAACACATTCGGCGTCGGCGGATCGGTCGCCGCGGGTGCGCTCATCCAGGCCGCTTCGATCGGCGTACTCACCGTCAACGGCTCGGTCGCGGGAACGATCGTCGAATATTCCTTCGTCTCGCCGCCAAGTTCGGTCACGATCGGCGGATCGATCGCCGCGGGCGCCGTCCTTTACTGGGTCGGGCCGATCCAAACAATCGCCGTCGTCCAAAACGTCTCGGGTACGGCCGAAAGCCTGGCGACGATCAACACGTTCTGGATCGGACAATCGCTCACCGCGACGGGATACGTCTCGGCGGCGACAATCGTTAATATGATTATTACGACTAATCTCGCGGGGACACTGGCGGCCACGCAGGCGATCGACACCCTCAACGTCGGGATCGCGATCACCGACACCGCTCGGATTTACACCCCGTATCTCGGCGAGGTCATCGTCGACGGCAAACGCATCAACCTCGCGTATGAGACCGAGATCGACCCCGAGGGCGAATCCACGACCGACGCCTCGGCCGAGATCGATATGTTCGCTCACTCGATACCGATCGCTCCTTCGCTCGCGGTCCCGATCACGATCGGCAAGCATTCACCCGCGTCGAATGCGATCGAAGCGCGGATTGGACGCGAGGAAACCGACGACCGCAAGCCGCGCCGTGAACGCTCGCTCGCGGCCGACCTCGCCGCGGGATCGATCCTCGCCGGCTTCGGCCTCCTCCGCGCCTTTAACGCCGAGGATCTCCTAAAACAGTTCCGCAAGGCAAACGAGGGCAAATCACGGCGATCGACCAAAGACGCCAAAACCGATCCCCACGCCGGCTCATTCCGCCCATTGTTCCGTTCCCCGCTCGGTCGGAGGGATTAA
>JAKBCQ010000161.1 GCA_021807585.1 Planctomycetota bacterium
AGACGTCGACTCGGCGCCGATCGACCCGGCGCAGTTCGCCTCGCTCGAAACGGTCCTCGCAACCCGCGCCGAGGGAGACGGCTTCGCCCTCACCGTCGGCGAACCCCACCGCGCCATCCCCGCACTCCTCGACCGCCTCGACGATTTCGATCGCCCACTCGTCAGGCTCACCACCAGACAAGTAAGCCTTGAAGACGTGTTTGTATCCTTAACAGGTCGACACCTTCGCGACGACGAACCCGCCGAAGCCGACGCCGCCAAAAACGGTCGAAAATCCCGCCGCGGACGCAAACGATCGCGCGGCGTTTAATTTTTTGAGATCAATTATTTATTGAAAGTGATACAATGTCGGATCCTTATAATCTCGCATCGCTCAAAGAATTATATTTTTCAAGGTTGCGCGAGTTTTATCGCCAACCCGCGCGGATCTTCTGGGTTTACGTGTTTCCGACGATCCTCGCGGTCGTTCTCGGTCTCGCGTTCCAAAGCCGCACCCAAAACTCGGTCCAGGTCGATCTGATCGAAAACGCGTCGACCGATTCGCTCAAACGCTCGCTCGACGCCTTTCGTCCCGAGGCCGAGAAGCTCGAACTCCCCAAAATCGAGTACAAGATTCTCCCCGCCGAACAGGCGATCCGGCGGCTCAAAACGGGCAAAACGCCGCTCGTCGTCGAGCCCACGGTTTCTCCTCCCGTCGTTTATCATTACGACCCGACACGCCCAGAAGCCGCGACGGCGCGCGCCGTCTTCGACGACGAACTCCAACGCTCCGCGGGACGAACGGACCCGATCTCGGTCCGCGACGAAAAACTCAAAGAGCCCGGAGCACGCTATATTGATTTCTTAATCCCGGGACTGATCGCGCTCAACACGATGGGCGGGGGGCTCTGGGGCGTCGGGTTTTTGCTCGTCAACTTCCGCATCGCCAAGCTCCTCAAACGCTTCTGCGCCACGCCCATGCCCCGCCGCAACTTCTTGCTCGCGGTGCTGGGCGCCAGGCTCACCTTCCTCATCCCCGATGTCGGCGTGCTCCTCGCGATGGGCGTCTTCGCGTTTCATATGCCCATGCGAGGTGATTTTTTCACGTTGATCATCGTCGAGCTCTTCGGCGCGCTCGCCTTCGCCGGAATCGGCCTGCTCGTCGCCAGTCGAGCGAACACGACCGAGACCGTCAGCGGACTCATGAACCTCGTCATGGTACCGATGTGGCTCTTCTCGGGTGTCTTCTTCTCGTCCGAGCGGTTCCCCGCGGCGATGCAGCCTTTCGTCCAGGCGCTCCCGCTCACCCAGCTCGTCGACGCACTCCGCCGCATCCTGCTCGAGGGGGCGGGGATCATGAGCGTCGCCGGCTCGCTCGCAATCCTCGCCGCGTGGGCGGTCGGCACGTTCCTCATCGCTCTTAAACTCTTCAAGTGGAATTGAACTCGCAGGTAAATCGGAAACATGCACATCGTGCTCGCCAGGAACCGAATTCGCATCGGCATGTGAACCGAATAAGCCGCCGATCATAACGGGCTCGGCGCTCTCGACGCGCTTGAAGATCGGCTTTTGAAAGACCTCGATCGCGTCGCGCCGGCTCCCCGAGAGGGGAGGGATCGCCGCGATCGGTTCGATCGTCGCCTCGTCGATCAATTGTCCCAGGAACGTCGCCTTGGCGAGAATCTCGACGTCGAGGAAGCTCGAAGACGATTGCAGCGGGATCGCCCCGAGCGCCTCGCGACGATGTACACGACACGGCGCGTGAACGTCGCCCACGGGAATCGCGAAAACGACGCCAAGCGGCGCCCCCGCGATGAATCGAACGATTCGACCCAAAATCCCAAGACGCCTACATCCCCAAACATGATCACATTTATCGATCGCTCCCAGAAGCGCGTCGAGCGTCGCCTCGGGCCAGGGCTCGGTCGCGGTCGAGACGATCACGAGCGGAAGCTCGGCGCCTTCGATCCCCTCGGCGAGCGCCGCGCCCAAATCGCACGAACCGATCGAAACCGGCCTCGGTTCGGCTTCGCGACCCCGCTTGCGCAAAAAATCGGCGATCCCTTCGGCGATCGTCGCGGCGCGGTCGCGATCAAAGCCGATCGCGACGATCCGCGCTCCCGCTTTGGGAAGCGGATCGCGTCGACTATGAAGGTCGAACGGATGAAGGTCGGTTAAATCTTCGCTCGTCGTCATGGCGCGAAACGCAACCCCTGGGACGTTGCGGCTATCTCCCGAACGACGCCCGCGGCGGATCAATCCACGTAAAAACCGCCGGATCGACCCTTCCAGGACGCGCCGGCGGTTGATTGATTGCTCAATGCTATTGCGTAATCAAGAGCAAAATCCATTTAGCTCGTTATGCGCGGTCGGATCCTCCGCGAGCGTCCCCGGGACCCGACTTTCGCGATGTATTGGTGTACATAGACGAAAGCATTCCCAGCAAAACCGAACGCCTGCCGGCTCGCGACGAGACCCCGCCGCGACGAATCCGCGCGACGGCGCCCGCCCACTCGTTCGCGGGCTGTGTGGAGAGAACTTTTTTCGAATTCGCCATGCTCATGGACCAACCACTCCAAAACGGATCACGCCCCAGTCTCGACCCTAGACTGAAACGACGCGATCCTGGTCTTCCGTCGATTCTCGCCCAACCTCCGAATGCTCAACGATCGGCCGACATCGTCCCTGACGCCTTGTCAAGCTAGACAGAGCCGCGACGTTCCTCCGCCGCGGTGGACTACGTTAACAATCCGGATCGATCGGAATGTCCCCAATATCCCTCAAACCTCGCATTTGAGGAACGAGAAGGTTCCCTGTGTATCGGGTTTCCACCGATGACGATCCAGGAAATCTCCTTAACGATACGCGGCGAGTCTTGCGGGAGAGGACGTTCGAGCCGCGATCGGGGAACTATTACGACGGTTCACCGTTCATTCAGAATACATCCTCCTTCCCCCATTGCCAACCCCCAACCGCCGAATTCTCAAAATCCCAAAATCCACCCAATACCGCGTCCAAACGCTCCAAATCGACCGACTCCTCGCCACAAGCCCAATCCGCTCAATCAACGCCCCGACCACAACCCTACCCGCCGCGAAAAATGCCGCTACACCACCCAAAACACGCTCATTTCGCAACGATTCGGCGGACCTCATTCACGGATACGTCGCCTCAGCCCGGTCGAGATTGCAGATAAATCACCAGAATCAACAGGTTGATTTCATTAAACGTCGCGTGCATCGCGGCGCACGCCGCCCAACTCCTCGTCCTCGAATAAACATAGCCGATTCCCAAAGACAACACGAACAATGGAATCGGCGTCGGCCAAACCGTCATATGCGCGAGCGCGAAACCCGTCGAAGCGATCACGTTCGGTACAATCCCAAGCCGACCAAACCGCGCCCGTTCGCCGGTCAATTCTTCGTCGATCCAAGAGCCCGCAGGCAAACTCCCCCCAACAACGTCGCTTCGAACCTCCTCCAAATCACCCTCCGCCGCCGTGAGGTCGCGGTCGAATTCGACACGATCGTCCCCCTCGGCATTATCCTCAACCGCCCCCGCGCGCCCCTCGGTAATCGCCCCAATTTCCACAGATTCTTTTATATCTATACTAGATAGCTTAACTATATCTTGATTCAAACGCTCTCGGCGGCGCAACCGCGTCAAACTCGAGGCGACCTTCTCGAGCCAACCTTGAAGGATCACGCGAAAAAAAAGCTCCTCGGCGAGCGGAGCCACAATCACGACCGAAAAAAAGCTGAACGCCAGATACGACGCCGATCGGTCCCCCTTCATCAGCTCGGCGACGGGATGCTCTTTCGAACCGATCAGCTTCATCACCACCCCGTTCACCAGAAAGATCACAGGAAACATCATCACACCCCCCGCGATCCCCGTGCCGATGAACCCGACGATCGAGCCCCGCTCGATCCCGAACGATCGCGCTTTCGCCCCCGTCGTCCACGCCAAAACCCAAGGTACGACACAAACAAACAACACATTTAAGAATGTTTGTATATAAAGAAAAAGCCGCATCGGCGGATGTTTAAGGTCGATCTTGGGAAACAACAGCGGCGCAGCGAGCACCATCGCCACGTTCAATCCCAGATAAAACACGAGCGCGGCGCCCACCGCGAACGCGTTCCAGGGAACCTCGCGATCGCTCCGATCGGCGTCGATCTCCGTCAATTGCTCGGATTCTTTCGTCATCGATTCAATTCGTCCGTTTCAGGAATGAACGTGGCGCCGGGAGAATCACCGTCGCGAGCGAATACCACTCGATCACTGCGAGCGTCGAGTCGGCGCCGGTCGCCGCATCGCAGCCGCGCTTGCCCGTGACAAGCCGCGTCGTGTACGATCGCCATCCCGCCGCGGACGATCGAAATGGGCGAGCGAGTATCGCTCCCGCCGCTTCCACAATCCGCTGCGTACGATCATAACCCATAACGCCAGGGAGATGCGCCGAGTGTCCCGTTCCGCCGCCGAACAGTTGGAAGTGTTGCGCCGAGGTGTCGAGGCGATCGTCCCCGAAGACGAATTCCTCAAAAAACTCGAGCGGTCGGTCCAAACCGAGACCCCCCTCCGCGTCAAATACGGCATCGACCCCACCGGCATCAAAGTCCATCTCGGACACACCGTTCCGCTCCGTAAGCTGAGACAGTTCCAAAACCTGGGACACAAGGCGATCATCATCATCGGCGATTACACCGCGCTCGTCGGCGACCCCTCGGGACGCGACGAAACCCGCGCCCGCCTCACCCGCGAACAGGTCGAGGAAAACGCCAAAGATTACCTCAAACAGGTCGGCCGAATCATCGACCTCGACCGCGCCGAGGTCTACTCAAACGGCTCGTGGTTCTCCAAATGGAGCTTCCTCGAAGTGCTCGACCTAGCCCGCAACCTCACCCTCTCGCAAATCTCAACCCGCGAGGATTTCGCCAAGCGAATCGCCGCCGAAAAACCCGTTTATCTGCATGAATGCTTATATCCTTTAATGCAAGGGTGGGATTCGGTTGAGGTTCGCGCCGACGTCGAGCTGGGCGGGACCGAGCAGCTCTTCAGCCTGATGGTCGCGCGCGACCTTCAACGCTCCCGCGATCAAAGCCCGCAGGTCGCGATCACGTTGCCGATTTTGGTCGGAACCGACGGCGTGCGGAGAATGGGCAAAAGCCTGGGGAACGATATCGGAGTCGCCGAACCCCCCGCCGATCAATTCGGTAAAATCATGAGCGTCCCCGATGATCCGATGAAACAATACTTCACGCTTTTAACCGATTTCCCTCAGTCCGAGATCGACCGGCTCCTCTCGGCCGAAGTCAACCCTCGCGACGCCAAAGAGATCCTGGCGTGCGATGTCGTCCGCCAATACGCGGGCGAAGCCGAGGCCCAGGCCGCCGCCGAACTCTTTCGCCGCCGAGCCCACGGGGAAGATCCCGCCCTAATCCCCGAAGTCGAGCTCGCTCGCAAAGAACTTACCGCCGGATCGATCCCCGCGGCTCGGCTCATCGTCGCGGTCGGATTCGAGCCGACAACCTCCGCGGCGCGACGCTTGATCGAAGGAGGAGGCTTCAACACCGGCGCCGATCGAACCGTCCTCAAAGATCCCAAAGCGTCGATCGCCGTCGAATCGGGCCTCATCGTCCGCGCCGGTAAACGGAAAATCGCGCGAATTCGTTTGACGGATGCATGATTGCCGAACAATCGATCCTTCGATTCAAAATCGACGCATGAAAGATGAAGGTATCAACATGGCGAGGCACGGTTTCGGAATCGTCGGCTGCGGAATGATCGCCGAATATCACACCCGCGCGATCAACGAGATCGAAGGCTCGAGCGTCGTCGCCGCATTCAGCAAAAACGCCGCGAACGGCGCCAAGATCGCCGCGCTCGCGGCGGGTGATTGCACCATATACGACGACCTCGACGCGATGCTCGCACATCCCGATCTTGATATCGTTTGCGTTTGCACGCCGAGCGGAGCGCATCGCGACCCCGCGATTCGAGCCGCCGCCGCGGGAAAACACGTCGTCGTCGAAAAACCGCTGGAAATCACCCTCGAACGGTGCGATTCCATCATCAACACGTGCCGTTTAAACGACGTACGCCTCTGCGTGATCTTTCCGTCCCGCTTCACTCCCGCGAACGCGGAGCTCAAGCGCGCGATCGATTCGGGCCGATTCGGCAAACTCACGCTCGGCGATACTTATGTGAAATGGTGGCGTACCCAGGAATATTATGATTCGGGGGGCTGGCGCGGCACATGGGAACTCGACGGCGGCGGGGCGCTGATGAATCAAGCGATCCACAATGTTGATCTTCTGCAATGGTTAATGGGAGACGTCGCGTCGGTTCAGGCGATCACCTCGACCCTGGCGCACCAACGGATCGAAGTCGAGGACGTCGCGGTCGCCGCGCTCCGGTTTAAGAACGGGGCGTTGGGCGTGATCGAGGCCGCGACATGC
>JAKBCQ010000162.1 GCA_021807585.1 Planctomycetota bacterium
AAAACGATGCGGAAAAACCGATTCGGATTGAACATCAAGGCCTTCCGCGCCTGATACGTCGTACGCATCGCCCGAGCCTCCCGTTCGCCGTCGTCGATCGCCGCGATGAAACCGAGGAACGATACGATCGCCTCAGAAATCCGTCAAGCCGAATCCTAACGCGGCGAAGCCGCAATCATACCAACCCGACGCGTGAGCGAGGGTCTTCTAATAATATCATGAAAACTGTTGAATGATCATTTGATCGGTCCCTCGCTTGCGCGTCGGGTTAATATAATCTCTACTTCCATTCGCTCAACAGATGCGCGCACGGTGCGTGGAAGATACGGATGAAAACGCTAAGAGACAAAATACGCTCATATTTCATAAATTAATAATAATAAAAATATTCGGCTTTTGATTGTTGAATCATTAAGATCCGTATTCAAAGCTATCATCGCAAACCTCGTTCGTCGCGATCGGCGATCGATCGGTCGACTTCGCGCGGAACGTCGCCTGAACCGCCGCGTAGGCCGCGATCGAGGCTCGCGCGACAATCCGCCAAAACCCGCTTGTATACGTCTCGGCTCGCCAGATCGGTCAGTTCGTCGGGATCGCGAGCAAGATCGTAAAGCTCCTCGCGACCGTCGCCGAATTTCATATAATGAAACGTATTTTTGATGATCGATTGAATTTGACCGTGCACGAACACGGGAGATTCGCCGTGATTCGCCGGAGAATCGGGAGGATGATGAAGCTCGGAGAGGATCGGACGAGCGTCGCGCGGCGGATGAGGATTCTCCCCCGTCACAAGCCCCGCGAGCGATCCTCCAGGGAATCGCGCGGCGTCGCCAAGACCGATCAGATCGACGATCGTCGCGGGAAGATCGCGGAGCGTCACGGGACGCGCAATCGTCGTCCCCGTCGCCGATCGGGTCCGCTCCGACAATCGTGATCCCGCTCCCTCGGTTTGAGCTTTTAAGCCTTTCGGCGCGGAAACCAAACTCCGAGGCGCGAGCACCAAAAGCGGTACGTGAATCTCCTCGCGATGAAGGCTCGCGGCGTGGCCGAAAAGCCCGTGCTCGCCCCAGTGCTCGCCGTGATCCGCGGTGACGATCACCAGGGTGTTTTCGAGGACGCCGCGGCGATCGAGTTCATCCAAGAGCGCGCCGATCTGTTCATCTATATATGCGATGCAATCGTCGTACGAATCGAGCGCGAACTCGATCTTTTCGCGTGATAATTCGTCCTTCTTGATCTCCCACCAACCGAGCAACAACCGTTTCTCTTTCTTCGTTTTCGGATTCGACCCGAACCGCCGATCAAAACCTGAAGGGGTGAGATACGGATGATGCGCGTCGAAATAATTGAGGAACGCGAAGAACGGACGATCGTCGCCGCTCCGCTCCCAATCGAGAAAATCACGGTTGATCCGCTCGGCGTTTTTGTAATCCCACGGAAAGACGCCTTCATATTTGGCGTATTCGGCGGGAAGACTTAAACATTTTGGCATAAGTAATCGCTTGCGTGTGAATTCAACAAGCCGTTTATAGAGCGACGTCGAACGGAGGATCTCGGAGGCCGACACGGGGTAATCTTCGTAATGTTCGAAGCCGCGATCGAGGCCGGTTTCATGACCGCAGTTGATCGTGTTGGCGACGAACCCCGCGGTGCGCCTGCCGTTCTGATTGAGCGCTTCGGCGAGCGTCGTCTTCGATCGTTCGAGCGGCTTGCGCCAGCCCGCGAGCGTGTCTGTGGGCCAAAGACCGGTGAACATGCTTGCGTGCGAAGGCGTCGTCCAGGGGGCGGTCGCGAGCGCGTTCTCAAATTTCGCCCCCGTTCGCGCATACCGCTCGAGCTCGGGGGTCGTTTTGCGATGATATCCATATAAGCTCAGATTTTTGGCGCGAACGGTATCCATCACGATCAACAACACGTTGGGAAGTTTTGCATCGTCGACGAGCCGGTTTGATCGACCGAGGGCGCCGATCCACGCGGGTCGGCCGAACGCGAACGCGATCAAAATCAAAAGCGCGCCGATCATTCGAATCGACGCCTTGAACGCGAAACACTCGAACCAAGCGCCGCGGCGCTCGATCGAACTCGCGATCCGCCGCCCCAGCCCGATCGCCAGGCATACGCAAGCCAGGAACCGCATCGGCGCGGTCGAGATCGGGCCCAGGATCGCGAACGAGACGATCACCCAAAGCGCCCCCTCGCGAGAAACCAAGCGCGGCCGAACCCGCACAAACCCGGCGACGATCAAGCCCGCGGCGAACGTCGTGAACAGAGTCCCCGCGGGAACCATCCAGATATAATGTTTCCCCATAACCAAATAAATGTTATGATAATGCTTTTTATAGATATCGATAAATAGCTCGATGTAGCCCGCGCAAAGCCCCGCGAAGACCGCGGCGACAAGCACGAACCGCGCCGAGACGGGAGCGCGATCCGATTTCGAATCGATATTGATATCGGAATCCGTCGTGATATCGGTCGTTCGATCGCTCGGCGCGCCGAATTCGGGGATCGATCGAAACGACTCCGCGCATTCGCGAAGCGTGTGGAACGCGGCGAAAAGCCCGTTCCTCGATCGTCTTCGGTCGGTCGACATCCTTGCCCGCATGATCGCCCTCTCATCCTGAGATTCGCTCCAACGACGGCGCAATACCGAAATTACGGGATTTTGTCGAGATCAAGCGAGTCGATCGGCGCGATCCGATCGCCTCGATGCTCGATTTGGCGCGTTCCTCATGTGTTGATCGCGCAGTGAACCCCGTTCGATTTCGGTTCCAGATCGAGTCGGCAGGCCGCGTCGCTCGATCGGTTCCCCCTAGGAGATATACCCCAGGCCGCTCAAGCGATCGCGGACCTCCTTTTCCTCGTCACATGAATAAACGGAAGAGTCGGCGTTTTGAGACACCCCCCTCCCCTGAAGCGACGTCCCGAGCATCGTCGGAGGAATATCGTAACCTCCCAGATCCATTAGCGTTGGGGCGACATCGATGAGCCTCGCCCCTTCGATCTCGCCGCTCAATTTCAAGCCGGGCGCCGCGAGGATGAACGCGCCGAATTGTGCGTGGTTGCAATCGTCGGGACCGGTGTCGTTTTCAAACGTGTGCACTGATGGATAGCCGACTCCGCCGATCGACCGCCAGGAAAGATCGCCGAAATGGACGATCAGATCGGGGGCGACGTTGCGGACGTTGCGATAAATCTCCTCGGGCTTGAAGACGAGCGTTCCCAGCTTTATCCCTTTGTCGTCGACGGTCGCCTCGAACAGCGCCTTGATTTCGTCGCGGAACGTCTCGTATTCCGCGGGCTCGACGACCCCCTCGGGCTCGCGCCCCTTCACATTAAAAAAGACCCGCGCGTAATAGCCCCCCTCGCTCCAAACCCTGGTGCGCGACCAATCGACGTTCAAATTGGCGAACGGCGTGATCTTTTGTGGATATTCCTTGAGGACGAGCAGGCCGTTTTGAACGAGCCATTCGTTCACGCAAAAACCGCCGTCGAGCGCCTTCGCCCCGTGATCCGAGACGACCAGAACGACCGTTTCGTCGTCGACCAGCTCGAGCACCGTCGCGAGTTCGTCGTCGAGCCGGCGGTAATAATCGCGAATCACGTTTTGATACGGATTGCCGGGTTCGTGATGAATATGCTTGGGATCGTGATATTTCCAAAAGCCGTGATGCACGCGATCGAGGCCGATGTCGACGAACTGGAAAAAATCCCATTCGGTCGTTTTCATATAATGACGAACAACTTCGAACTGCTTGCGACTCATCTCGAAGATTTCGTCGCGGAGCCGAGCCTTGTCGTCGGTGCGAAATCCCTTGACGTCGGTTTGATAACCGCCGACGAGCGCGTTGATCTCTTGAGAAAGCTCGGGAGGATGCGTGAAGATCGAAGTCGCAGTGTCGGGAGTGAGGAAGCAGCCGACGAAGATCCCGTTCACCTTGCGCGGCGGATAGCCCGGCGGAACGCCGATCACGACTGAACGTTTCCCCTCGCGCGCCAGATGATCCCAGATCGCGGGCTCGACGATCGATTTTGAATTGACAATGCTGAGATTTTTATACGAGTAATCGGCGCGATTGCGAAATCCGTAAACGCCGAGCGATCCGGGATCTTGGCTCGTCGCCATGCACATCCACGCGGGGACGGTGATCGGCGGGATCACGCTTTCGAGCCGACCGTAACACCCCAGCTCCATCAGCCTGCGGAAGTTGACGAGCTTCTCGTCGCCGAAAAGCAGCTCGGGCGCCGCGCAATCAAGTCCGACGATCAAAATCTTCATGATAAAAGCGAACTCCCTTCCAGATCGCGATCGACTTCGGCGCCGAGCGCGTGCAGAATCGTCGGCGCGAGATCGACGAGCGACGCCCCCTCGCGACGAAACGGTCGATTCATCAACAAAACCCCGGGAACTAGCGCCGGATCAATGATATGATCCCCGCTCCACTTTTTGATATTGTCCTCGACGAGCGTCGTTCCAAAGCCCCCCAGGCTCGAACTCCACGATACGCGATATCCCGCGGAATAATTGACGACGAGATCGGGAGCGTTTTGAACGTAAGGACCCGAATAGATTTGATCGCGCGGCGAGGCGCTTCGGATCGCGACCGTTCCCCGCTCGGCGTCGACGAACCCCGAGAGCGCCTCGGCGATCGCCGCGGCGAGCCCCCGAGCGTCGTCGGCCTTCACCACGCCGAATTTCTCGCGCCCTTCAATGTTCAAATAAATACCACTTAAACCAACGGCGTACGCCTTCGTCCGCGTCCAATCGACGCTTTTAAACATGTCTCCCGCGCCCTCTCCGGGACGAACGCCGTCTTTGAGAAAAAGCAACTTATTTTCGTAAAGCCACGTGTTAATGTTTACCCCGCGTTGAAAGCTCGAGAAGCCGTGATCCGAAAGCGCGACCACGAGCGTGCGGTCGTCGGCGAATTCAACCAGCCGCGCAACCGCGCGATCCGCGGCGCGGTATTCGTCGTCGATCGTCGCCGCGAACTCGACGGCGTTCCGCCCCCGATTCGCGGGATGATCGCGCTCTCGAAACCTCCAAAACATATGCTGAACACGATCGGGCGTATCAAATAAACAATAAAAAAGACCTTGATCAAAACGTTCAAGCTCGCGCGTCGCCATCCGTTCGCGTTCGGAGCGGACGATCGCGCATTGATCAAGAAACGCGGCCTCGTCGATCCGCTCGTTGTCGAGCCCCGCGTGATCCTCGACCATCCCCGTCGTGTAATAAAGGCCGATCGCTTCGGCGAGTTCCTTGGGATAAGCCGCGGGAAAGCCGATCGGGAACAACGGAGCGTCGGGGTCGAAATTGACCGGCGAAGCGTACAACTCGACGACGGGATCGACCGCGATCAGCCGAAACCGGACGATCCCCCAAATCGACTGCAAGAGCCCCGCCTTGAACTTAACCCGAAGCCATTCGCTCCAGGCGCCCTGCGCGACCGTGAGTTCGCGCGGCGAACCCTCGCAGCGAATCGTCGCGGTTCGAGCCGCTCGATTCACATGAACTTTTATTGGAAAAAGCATGGATTCGTGCGTTCTGGGCTTGCGAGGGCCAAGGACGTTCGTCGCGGCGACGTCGTGATCGTCGAATTCGAGCGTGACGACATTTTCACTTTCTCGCGGTCGAACGTCGCGCGTTTGGGTGTAAAAGGTCGAGGTTCCGAGCCCGCCGCGGAGGTCGGGGGTTCCCATGCCCGAGAGCATCGTCCCCTGGAATTCGTCGGGAGGGTACGTGCACGGATGGCGGACGATCGTCGAGCCGATCCCCGCGCGCGATAACCTCGACCAGACGGGATCGCCGCGCCGAAGGTTCACGGCTTTAGGAGGTGAGAATGCGTTTTTTTGTTCATATTGATTGAGGGCGAGGTCGGGGAGATACGTTTCGGGTCGTCTGCGGATGAAATCGAAGATTCCGTGACCGCCGGGGTTCACTCCGGTCGCGAAGGTCGACCACGCGACGGGAGTTTGCGGAGGATATGTTGTGGCGAGACGCGTGTAACCTCCTTGAGCGCTCAGTTTGGCGAGCGCGGGGAGTTCTCCCGCGGCGATCAGCGTCTCGACGATTTTGGGGTCGAGGCCGTCCAATCCAATGACGATCACTTTTCGGATACGTTCAAAGCTCAAAACTCTCGACCCCACGGAATGAAAGTACGATCGCGAACCGAGGAACCGTCGGGATCCGACCCGCCGTGAGGATCGTTACCGCCGAATGCGGAGAGCCCGGATGCGCCGCCGATCGTCCTTGGCACGACGCGCGGCGATGAGCCCGCGTGCGCCGTTCGGTCGTCGGCACCCGAGGATTGTTCGGCTCGTCGAGCGGGATCGTCGCGGCGACTCCAATGACCCGAATCGCGATTCACTCTTGAGACTTCGGCGCGTCGATCTCGGTCGCGGGTGAAGCCGCGGCGGTCGGCATCGGCGCCGCAAC
>JAKBCQ010000163.1:0-3150 GCA_021807585.1 Planctomycetota bacterium
TTCGATTCGGCATCGGTAACGAATGGTATTTGCTCGGCGGGGTCGAGGTTCCCCTCGTCGGTCCCTTGCCGTTTCAAACGCAAACGATCTTTCAGATCATCAAGAACTTCTAACAAAAGAGATTAAGCATACAAAAGCACATCATAATAATCACTCGCAGATATAATCGGTCGTTAATTGGATCAAGAGCGATCGCGCCGAGTTCCAGTTTTGATTAAGGAGTTCGCAGACGGCCAGAAGGCGGAGGGTTTCGGGGTTTTGGCGGAGTTGGACGCAACGGCGGGCGTTTGTCAGCGCCGCGCGGAGCCGGTTTTGGTTTATGGATGAGAGACAAAGCCGGCGCGCGACTTCGAATTCCTCGGCGAGCTCGCGCACCAAGCGGAGGTCGGTTTTACAGCGGCGGCAGGTATCCGACCAGGATTGCACGGCGCGGCAGGTCGGACAGCGCATCGAATCGTCGTTCATCGGTTCAGGCGTTCTCGTCAAACGTCGCTCAGGTAGTAAACGAGGTCGTCGAGCGCCGCCGAGACGCGTCGTATATCGTCGACCGAAGAACGTGTGATCGCCGCTTGTAAATCTTGAACAAGTCCTTTCATTTCAGCGGCGTCTTCTCCCGCGGCCGCGGCGACGAGTTCCTCGGATTTGGCGATGAGCGATCGAGCCGCCTCGATCGCGTCGAGCAGCTCATTTTCCGTGCCGTCGTCGTCGGATTGAGAATCGTCGTCGGCTTCGATCGCTCGCGGCGCGGGCGAGGCGTCGTACGCGGGAGCGTGATCGACGTCATCGAAGAGCGCGTTGATCCGATCGATCGCGTTCACGCGTTCGCGGTTACGAAAACGTTCCATCATGTTATCGATTACAACATGTTTTGCCAATCCGGTGACGCGTTCGGTCGCGGTCACTTTAAGGATTCCGTTGAGATCGAGATCGAGCCGAACCAGGAGGCTGTTCGGCGCGGGAACGGGCGCCAATCCTTCAATCAGAAATTCACCGACGAGCGTGTTGAGGCGCGTATCGTCCTCCTCGCCTTGAAACACGCGAATCTCGGCGACCTTTTGCGCATCGTGTGCAGTTGTATAGATATCGGTTTTGGTAACGGGTAAAGGGGTGTTTCTTTCAATGATCGGTGAAAATTGATAGGGATTGGGGAATCCGCCGGGGTACGACATCACCTCGATTCCAAGGGTATGGGGGGTGATGTCGACGAGAACGGGTCCGACGTCGACCCCCGCGATGAGCGCCCCTTGAACCGCGGCGCCCATCGCCACCGCGAGGTCGGGCTCGATCTCGGAGTGGACGGGACGACCGAGACGATCCTCGAGCATCCGATGAATCAGAGGCGTGCGGGTCGCGCCGCCGACGAGAACGACTTTGTCGATCTGAAGCGCTCGCAGGTTCGCGTCCGAGAGAGCGTCGTCGACGCATCTGAGCGTCTTCGCCAGCAGCGGTTCGATCAACCCTTCGTAATCTTCTCGCATCACATCTTGTGTAAGATGAAGAGGCGATCCGTTCATTTCGGCGATGAACTCTTCGGAAATCGTCGCGACGGGCTCGCTCGATAATCGTTTCTTCGCGTCTTCGACCGCGGCGAGCAATCGCGACCGCGCACGCGACGACTCACGAAGATCGATTCCGTGTTCGGTTTGGAACCGATCGCAGACAAAATCGAGCAGACGCTGATCGAAATCGTCGCCGCCGAGATTCGTATCGCCGTGACTCGACAAAATTTCAATAACGCCCGATTCCACCATCGCGATTGAAACGTCGAACGTACCGCCGCCGAGATCGTAAACCAAAAGTCGTTCCATCTCGGGGGGGTTGGGATCGTACGTGAGGATCGCCGCGGTCGGCTCGTTGATGATTCGCACGACCTCGAGTCCCGCGAGTTCGCCGGCCTCGCGTGTCGCTTCACGCTGCCCCTCGTTGAAGAACGCGGGAACGGTGATCACGGCCTTCCTCACCTCATGGCCAAGCACACGCTCGGCTCGCTCCTTGAGCGCGCGAAGGATGATCGCCGAGATTTCCTGGGGACGGTACTTCTGGTCCCCCAGATCGACCGTGAGATCTTGCCCCATCTTCCGCTTAATCGACCGAATCGTCCGTTCGGGAGAAAGCACGTATTGATTACGCGCGGCGCGGCCGACCAAGAGCTTTCCTTGCGGATCGAGCCCCACCACCGAGGGAAGAATCGGGTCGCCGTCGTCGGTCAACACGATCGGCACACCCGATCGGATCACCCCGACCTCGCTATTCGTGGTGCCAAGATCAATGCCGATAATGACGTCCATGACGATCTCCTTTATAAGCACTTGTCAATCAGTAGAAATCTCTTGAGCGTCGCAAGGGGTGCGATCGCCGTCCTCGGCGCTCGTCACGATACGGTCTCGATTGATCCTGGGACGATTCGCCCGCACCTCGGCGGGCCGCAACAACACGCCTTTCCACTCATATCCCGGCCTGATCTCTTCGATCACCTCGCCGTGCCGGTCGTCGGATTCGACGACTTCGATCACGACCATTCGATCGGGATCGACGATTCGACCGACCGTCGGGAAGCGGTTCAAGCCAAGATCCGTCATATTGCGATTCATCCTTCGCAGAATCAAGTCGTATCCGCTTAAAAGCGCGGCCGTCAACGATCGACGCTCGCCGCGAGCCGTTTCCTCGTCCTCTTCGATCCGCTTAATGATAATGGCATGATAGCTTTTTATAAGTAAACGCCTCAATAGAGGTTGTTTTCGATAAAGCGATTCGAGCGCGGTCGATCGCTCGGAAGCGGAGGAACCGATCAACCTTTCGACATTTTTGTTCCATTGATCGTACGCTCGTATCAGAGATTCTTGAATCTCGGCGATCATGAGCGCGAGATTTTTGGCGGTCGATTCCGATCCCGCGGAAATCGCCTGAGCCGCGACCGATTGGAAAAGCGACGACGCGGCGGCGAGCGTCGCCAACGACGATTCCACACGCTCCTCGAGCGAGCGTGCTCCGCGAGTTTGAAGTTTGAGCTCGTGCCGCAGCGCCGTGAATTCCTCGATCAAGCGATCAAGGCCGATTCGTCGCGCTTCGGCGGGCGACTCGCCCTTCAGCGCCATCGGCGCCAGCGTGCAGTTCTCGAGCGCGGTCAGGTGCGGGAAGAGGTTGAACTGC
>JAKBCQ010000163.1:3160-6436 GCA_021807585.1 Planctomycetota bacterium
GACGACTCGCCGACTTCGGCCGCCTCGAGTCGCGTCGTCCGCAGCCAATCCCGAAATCGATCAAGAATTTGTTCATCATTATCAATGTCGATCATACTTCGTCCGCCAGAGAGAGCAACGCCGCCGACGGAATTCGGCCGGCGGTCAACCGCGAGCGAAGATCTTTTTCGAAGGATTCCAAGGTGTCGGTCGTCTCAAATCCGAACAACTTGCGTTCGAGAAGCGCCCCGGGATCGCGCAGTTCATCATACGCGGCGCGAATTTGCGCGAATCGTTCGGGGGCTCGATCGGGGGGAAATTCACGCACGAGTTGCAAATAACGCGCGCGAATTTCCGCCTCTCCGACGTCCGCGGAAACGCCGAGAATTTCATAGGCGTTTATCATGTTCACTTATCTCCGTTTTCGTTTACTTGACGCCTTTCGCCGCTGCGGCGCGGGCTCGTCGTCGTCGTCGTCAAAATCGTCGTGCTCGTCGTCGTCGTCGAATCCAAAATTCATTTGAGCGAATTGAGAGAAAAACTCCCCAAACATGTCTCGATCGTCATCGGAACACTCCGGCCCTTCGTCGCTCATCCACGGGAACTCGAACCCCGGTCGATCCAAATCAGCCATTCGATGGATCATATCCTTGATTTTAGGGATCAATTGCGCGTCTTGGGGGGGGCCGGCGGGATCGATCAAATCAAGGATTGCTTGAAGCTTTTTCTGAACCCGCTTCGGCCTCAAACCCATCGGTCCATCACGCAACAACTCCATCTCAACCTCGTGAAGAGCGAAATAGGCCGATTTGGGAAAGAGCTTGCGACCAAGTTTGGCGAACTTCAACTGAAACGTCTCTGTCTCGTCAAATTCAGCGAGAAACATGCAAACGAGTCGCAAGTCCTTTTCCCGATATTTCAATCTCGCGGTCTTACCCAGATAAACGATCACATCCTTGAGCCTCTCGCCGCGGCCGGTGAATTTGACCCCGGTTTGCGCGTAGAACATCATCACCTCGGCGAGTTCGGCGGCCGATTCGCTGGTGGCCGGGTTTGAAAGCGCGGCTCGAAATCGCTTGAGGAAATGCTCGCGCAATGATTTTACAAGCCCATATCGGACCGCTTCGATCGCGAGCACGAGCGTCGCCGAAGCGGGATGTTTGGCTTCGCTTTCCGTCCGTTCGACGAGTTCCCGGGCTCGCTCGTCCTCGCCCGATTTGAACTCGAACACTGCGCGGCACCCGGTGATCACGTAGGAAGGAATCGGATTGTCCTTCGCACTCTCGATCCGGTTGAACTCGGCTCGTCCCGCTTCCCGGTTCTTTTTCGCGGTCGATTTTCGCGCCAACGACAACCTCGCACACGATTCATCAAGCGCCGCCGAAGCGTCGAGCGGCTTGAGTTTGCGATACCGCTCGACCGTACTCAGCATCTTTTCGACTTGGTCGGTTTGACGATAGAACGCGATCAGTCGGTTCAAAGCTTCGACGTCGTCGGGAAACTCGTTCAGCAAACCCTCGAACAGCGCGATCGTCTCGGTCGTCAGCTCAAAATGGTTGTAAATATCAAGAAGTTTTTCGTAGGTTTTCCTTTGTTTGGGATCGAGTTCCAAGCTTCGTTCGAGCGCGCTCACCGAGCGCCGGTGGTTGTCGCTCAATTTCAGTTTTCCGCGTCGTGCGACCGATCCGAAAATCATCTTTCGATCCTCCTCCTTGGTCGCGATATGGAAATGGATCGAGCCGATTCGTCTCCAAATCAGAGCCTGAGCACGTATCGATTCCTCGGGTGAAAAGTAAGGAATACCCTTCTCCAGTTCCTTCAAATAACTTTTCCAACGATTCAACGCACCGTCGAGATCGCCATGCGGCCCATCCCACAATACCGCGTCAAAACGCAGCCAGTGAGGATCCCACGGCAGCGGTTCGAGCGACGCCCGGGTCGCATCAATCAGTTGCGTCGCTTTCAACGGTGATGAGTTCATGATCTCAATCGAAAGCGTTGAAAGTATGATTTGGGTGAGCAGTTCGCCGGCGCGGGGATCGAACCGCTTGAGAGTTTTTTGCACCGGAGCGATCAATTTCAAGATGCGTTTCCAGTCCGATTTGTTGAACGCGGCGCGCAATTCGGCGATCCGTTCGAAAATGGGTTCGCCGAACGCCGATTTTTCGAGCCGTTTAAGCTGATCGTCGGACGCGTCTCCCGGGGCGATCTCCGCGACCGCGAGCAGCTTTTGGGCGATTTTTTTCGCCGCTCGGCTCGGATTGAGCCGATCCCAATCGTTCTTCGCCGAGTCGACTTTTTGCTTGCGGAAGGCGATCAACCCGCGGATGAAATAACGCCAATCCGCCATCGGCGAGCTACGAGGAATCGATCGTAACGAATCGAGGGCGCGCGTTTCGACCCCCGTGTCGAGAGCCGCGAAAGCGGCGCGGATCGGCTCGGCCGCGGCGTACAGATCGGGCATCGAATCCTTGATCGCATCGGGATGAACAACCGCCTGATCCGCGAGCGATTCCGTAAACGAAGCCGCCGAATCGCTCAAACCGAGTCGATCGCGCAACTCCAAAGCCTTGTCCATCATCCCCAAAACCGGCAACTTCGCCGCCAGTTCGTTGAGCAGTACGGGGTCGGTCACGCCGAACTCGAGCGCCGACAAAGCGACCTCGCGCCCCGCCGATGTCATGCCGCCGCGAATCAGCTCACGTATCCTGCAAATGTAGGTGTATTCGACAAGTTTATGATTTTCGCCGTTCGGTTCGCGGTTGAAAAACCACTTGGCCTGCTTGAACGCTTCTTTCGCTTTCCCTTTTCCGACGAGCCGATCGATCTCGCTTCGACGGTCGCCTGATTCATTCCCGCCGGTGGCGTTCATTTCGACAAAGCTGCCTTTTCGATCCATCATAGGTCGGCTCGATGATGTCGGTATTCGATGATGCTTCTCGGCGATTCGGAAAACCCATCAAAGCTTTTCCGTGTCGACTTCAACAATGATAACGAGTCGTGAGTTCCTCATCCAGCGTCGCGTCGATTTTTTCGATAGCGACCGTTTGTCGAGGGCGCTCGCGATCAAAATCACGTGGGGAACCGAGTGAGTCCCCGAATCGGACATCCAATCGACGCCGTTCCCGACGATCAAGAATCGTGATCGACCGAATATCGATCATATGTATGATTCATAAAATCGGCTTGCCTTCGCGAATCGGTTCCCCCTCGTTCGCGCCTTATATGGAGGGCGATCTTCGCGACGCGTCGGCGCCGGTGAAATCCCGGGATATGATCGGATCAAGACGATTCGGC
>JAKBCQ010000164.1 GCA_021807585.1 Planctomycetota bacterium
GAATGGAATCGTGACACACCAGAAGAACGCATCGGGGGTGCTGATCACGATGTTCCCCAAGACCCATTATTCGGCCGTTCCGAACGTGATCGTTCGCGGCGGTCCGACGGCGCGCGAATCACCGACGCACCAAATCGAGTGATCGATTTTTGAATTGATGATCCGGATCACAATCCGATGGCGGCCGAAATCGCGGGTTGAATCGGCGTAGCGCAAGAGCCCGGGCGACCGTGAGATCGGGCCGGGACGCTCTTTGACATCTCGATTGTTTGATCAAGAGAGCGGGGACGTCGTCTCGAGGTTTGAGATGCCACAATCTCAAACTCCAAGACGCGTCCCTCTCTCAAGGAGTTTCGTTCCGCGCCGAACGATAGCTTCGTTCATTTTCATCGAGTCTCTTTTTCCCGCATGAAAGATAATGAAACGAATTGGATATTGATCGACCGAATCATAAAAAACATCGGCGTTGATGCGAACGATGTCGTGATTCCAGTATTCGATCTCGTTTCGATTGGAACTGATCTTCGCGGTTGGGTCGATCGCGGCTATATCATCGGGAAGTCGCTCGCGGCCGAGCGCGGGGCGAGGGCGATCGAAAATCGATCGCTCTTTTCGCCGCGGAGTCATCCGACGACGTATGATGATTGTGTGGTCGATTTCGACGATCGCGCAGCGTATCGCGAACGACGAGGAAAAGGAAGATTGATCGATGAACGTCCCCGCGAAGCGGCGGCTCCGCGTGATGATGGCCTTGGTATACGCGGTTCAAGGCGCCTGGTGGCCGTTGCTCGCGGTGCATCTGGCGGATCTGGGGATCTCGGGATCGGCGCGCGGGTTGATTTTTTCGACGATGGCGATCGCGGCTTGCGTCACGCCATTTCTCGCGGGACAGATCGTCGATCGTCGGGTTGAGACGCAGCGCGCGCTTTCGTTCATCTATCTTGCCGGCGGGGGACTTCTGCTTGTTTTCGCGTCGGGAGCGATCCGAGACCCGCGGATTCTGTTCGCGCTGATGCTTGTTTACTGGTTGTTGACGGTTCCCGGCTATGGACTGAGCAATTCGCTCACGTTTCGCAATCTCGATCATCCGCGCGAGGAATTCGGCGGGATTCGCCTGTGGGGGACTGTCGGGTGGCTGGTTGCGGGATGGGGGGCGTCGCTCACACTGGTACGGTTCGGCGTTCATCGATCCGGATCGGGTGTTAACGGAGCGTTTTTGCTCGCCGCGGCGATTTCGATCGTGCTCGGATGTTTTTGCCTGTTTCTTCCCAAAACGCCGCCGCTCGCCGAATGCCGGTCGATCCGCGATTATCTCAGCGATACGCGAGAGTTGATTGGTCGATCGGATGTTCGATTGTATTTGATCGCGGCGTTCACGGTCAGTCTTACGACACCTCTGATGTATCAAATCGTGCCGACCGATCTTCAGGCTCGTGGTTTGCCGCGGGCATGGATTGCCACGGCGATGACTCTGGGTCAGATTCCCGAGATTCTCGCGTTGGCGTTCATACCGTGGTTGATCGTTCGGTGCGGTTATCGGGGAACGTTGGCGCTCGGGATTTTGGCGTGGTCGGTCCGCTACGCGTGCCTTTGGGCCGATCCTCCGTTGTGGCCGGCGATCGCGTCGGTGACGCTTCACGGTGTAGCGACGGCGTGCTTCACGGTTGGGGGACAGATGTATCTTGATCATCGATCTCCGCCGCAATTAAGGGCGGGAGCGCAGGCTCTCAACGTGATGACGACGACGGGATTGGGATCGCTTTGCGGCGGCCTAAGCGCGGGGGTATTGATCGATCGGTTGGGTTCGAGATCACCCTGGATATTCGCGATTCCGTGCGTGATCGACGCGGTGTTGTTCGCGGCGGTGGTCGTCGGCTTCGCGCGGCGGCCGAAAGGGATTTCGACGGACGCGAAGCGTATCGATGTCGCGAGAGTCGCGGCGAACGTCGTGCCGCGAGCGACCGAGGCCGAATCCTCGGTCGCGAACAAAACGACACCGCTCTCGACTCCGCTGAAGGCGAGTCGAGCGACCGACAACAAAATCAGATATAAAAGTCTGCGTAGGAAAGGCGCCGCGCGATCGTCGTCGTGAATCGGAACGACGAACGTTGATCGTCACCCGTCGCATCGATCGTCTCACGGCGTCCGGCGAGGAGCGCGAGGCGACGAAATTCGCGGGGGTCACGCGATGTCGTCGAGGTCGTCCCCCGCCGAAGCGATCCAACTGCGATCGGCTTCGTGGCTTCCGGGCTCGGCGCAGGAAAGCTCGGCGACGGGGCAATCGGCGACGATCATCGGATCAATCGATGGTTGCTTATCTTCCTTGCGCTTTTTCTTTTTCCGTCGCACTCCCCCCTCCCCCGTCGTGACGTGAATCGCCGACGAATCCTCGAGTTTTTCGGCGGCGAGCTCGAGTTGGGAAGTCATCATACAAAGGTAATGAAGCTTGGTTCCGTGCGATTCCAAAAACTCGTTGAAGTGAAATCCTCCTTCAACGAGATTCTCTTCCTGATCCAAGATCTCGTCGGCGAGATTCTCGATCTGGACGTCGCGTGCACGCTTGAGAACTTCGAGCGCCGCGCGATGTTTGTTGAAACTGGGTTGAGTCATCTAGGTCGTGTGCTCCATGCCGTGAAAGAAGCGCCGAAGAGAGGCGTCCAAGAAACGATTCTTAACACATCGCAGCCCGGGTTGCGAAGACGTTCTTCCATCGTTTCGCCAACCAGACCGCCAGACGTTTGTCGAGCCAGCGTCGATCGCCGTCCCATTGATTCTTGCTCAAATATCCTATATGTCCTCCATGTGAGAGCAATTCGAGTTCGATCTCGGCCGGAAAACGAGCCTCGCGGAAAGGTTCGACGGGGATGAACGGATCGTCGGCGGCATGAACGACGAGGCCGGGGATCTGGATCCTGTCCAGGATGCGCGCCGAACTCGATCGCTCGTAATAATCGTCGGCGTCGACGAATCCGTTGCGGGGAGCGGTGTAACGTTCGTCGAATCGACGCACGGTTTCCACACTCGAGAGATCGATCGGACCGAGTTCGGGAAAACATTTGTGCAATCGTTCAACCTGGCCGCGCAGCAATCGCGCAAAGTGTCTGTCATATTTTTGATTTTCTTTTCGTTCGAGGAGTTTGGAGCATGCGGCGAGGTCGATCGGCGGGTTGGCGGCGACGACGCAATCGAGCGCGTCGAGCGGGTCTATTGCCGCCTCGGCGGCGAGTTTGAGCGCCAAATTCCCCCCCAGCGAAAACCCGACGAGCGCGATCGGCGAACCGGGGGCGCGCCGCGCCATCCATTCCACCACGTTGCGGACGTCGTCGGTGCGACCGCTGTGATAAAAGCCTTTCGCCAGGCCGAAACCATCGCCTGCGTTTCGCATGTTCAAACGAACAACACGAACTCCCGAGCGCGCCAACCGCGACGCCGTCCGGACGACGAACGACGATCGAGCGCAGCCCGCCAAGCCGTGGAGCATGATCGCAGCGGGATCTCCCTCGACCCACCCCGGGGGAATCGTCTCGAGCGCCGACAGCCGCGCCGAGTCGGGGAGTTCGATCACCTGAGTCGTCGCGTCGAGTCGCGCCTTCGGTCCCGGAAAATAACGTCCCGCGATCGTCTGCGCGTGCCCTCCCCGCAGCAGCGGATGAGGCTCGAAAGGAGGAACATCCAAAGTTCCTGGCATGCCGACTTAACTCCGTGTGAAGAATCCGGGTGAAGCGATCACGATAACAAGATGATTTCTAAAGCGGAACGCCCTTGTCGTCCGATTTCCGCAGGCGATCGATCGAGGCGCTCGCCTATATTCCCCAGCTTTCCTCAGGGTCCCACGCGTCGAATTCGATGATTCTCCGTATCTCCAAGGAACAAGATTCCTTGCGATGAAAACGCCGCTCCGTGGGGTCGACCGAGCTGCGCCGCGGTCGCGGGACCTCCGTCGCCGCCGCTCCCCTTTTTCCCGGTTCCGGCGACCGTCCGGATCGTTCCCGATGCGATATCGATCCGTCGCGCCGCGTGATTCTCGGTGTCGACGATCACGACATTCCCGTTGGAATCGACCGCCATCTCTTTGGGTCCGTTGAAAGTCGCATCGGTCGCGGGACCTCCGTCGCCGGAATATCCCCTCGCTCCCGTCCCCGCGACGGTGGCGATCAAACCCGTTTTCGCATCGATTTTTCGAAGCCTGTTTCCCTCACGTTCCAAGATATAGATCGATCCGTCGGGCGCGATATCGACGGCTCGAGGCCCCCAAACCGCGGCCCTCGCGGCGGGTCCGCCGTCGCCCGCGTGTTTCGGTTCGCCCGTTCCCGCGAAGGTCGATATCGTTCCCGTCGCGCCTTCGACCACTCGCACGCGATTGCCTCTGACATCGGCGATATATAAACGCCCGTGACGATCGAGCGCGATTCCGTTAGGCTCGACGAGCCCCGCGGCGATCGCGGGTCCGCCGTCCCCCGAATAAACGTTCGACCCGTTTCCCGCGACCGTCTTGATCGTTCCCGTCGCCGCGTCGACCCTGCGAATGCGATAATTCAAGCGATCCACGATATAAACGTTTTCAGAATCGTCGATCGCAAGCCCATAAGGCTCGTTCAACTTCGCCTTCGCGGCGCCGCCGCCGTCGCCGGTAGAGCCCTTCGTCCCGTCCCCCGCGAAAGTCTCGATCGTCCCCGTGCGAGAGTCGACGCGACGGATGCAATGATTCATTGTATCCGAGATGTATAAATTATCGCTCTTATCGAATACAACGTCAAAAGGCATGTTCAATTCGGCGCGTACGGCGGGTCCGCCGTCGCCCGCGTAACCCCCGCGGCCGATCCCCGCGACGGTCGAAATCGATTTCGGCGCGCGGGGCTCGTCCGCGGCGATCGATCCGATCATGCACAGAACCGCAAAGCTTACCGATCGGTTCATGGAATTACTCTCCTTCCTGTTCATGGTGGGGAATCGCATCGTTCAAGCTTTTCGGAGGGTTGAACCATCGAGCGTGATTTTCGGCGGATCGCGCGGTCGCGACATCGCGGAAGATTTCGCGTCAAGCCGATCCCCGCAAGCCACACGGCGAGGACATTCCCGATTCGTCGACCCGCGTCGAACGAACGATTTGGGATCGATCGAGTCGATGATCATAACCGGAGATAGATCCGTCAAGCGTGCGTTCATTCGAGAGATACGCGAGGGGTCGGTCGCGACGAGTCGGGCGCGTTTGGTCGCGGAGCCGGTTTGACGCGTACGACGACCGCTCTCGTTCGCCGAAACGTCTTGTATGCGCGAAGGTTGGATGAATTCGATCGATCGGTTCCAGGCTTGCGGCGGACGGTCGCTTGACGATTTTCGTGTCGTTTTTTGGGAATGATTGAGCTTTTTGGCCTCAAACGGCCGATTCGATAATTGTGACATAATCCCGAAGTTCGGATCGACCCGAATCGGGCTTATCGGATCTTGATCGAGCCGAGCCGGGCGCCGCGGTTACCGCATCCGGCCGAGGTGGATCGAAGATCGGGCCGAGGCTCGTTGGAAGAGCGCCGCGCCGGTCGGTTGTCGTCTCATGAAATCGAGATCGGATCAATCCCACTAGGACTGTGGAACGGGTTGATCGCCCGACAAGAGCGGCGGTCGGCTTCGGAAGCCAAGGAGGGTGATTTCCATGTTCTCATCCCGTACGCGATCGCCGCGTGGGACCCCGTCGGCTCGTCCCTGGTTGCGGACCGGGCTCGTCGTCATCGGGATCGCATCAATTGGTTGCCAGGCGGAACACGCCGGCATGACGCTCCCCTCGGGCAAATACATGTACGACGACGTACAATATTTCCCGCACGGACCTTCGTTCCCGTGGGCGAACACTCAGGCGGCGACGCAACGCGCCCAGATGCGTGAAATGGGTATGAACGTGTCTGAGCCGGGCGCCGCGGGACAAGCGGGACCGTCGGGAGGACCCGGCGCGGGCATTCCCGCACCGCCGATGCCGGGAGGATCCGCTGCGCTACCGGGCGCTCCGGGCGCGATCATCACCCCCGACGGAGGTCCTGGCGCCGCGGGCGTTCCCGCTCCTCCGGCCGAAGGAAACATGCCGGGCCAAGTTCCGCCCGAATCCGCGCCTCCCGGGGCGCCGAATTGACGCGATCGAAACCGATCGCCCGCCGATATGAATCAGTCGGTTCGGCGAGACTCTTTGTCAAAAAGAAGAAACCGAGCGACTCGATTTCGCTCGCTCCTCGGAGACGGCCGGGGAGCGAGCTTTATTATTCCAACTTAAACATGTTGAATGAATAACAGATAAGGATTTTTAGATTGGCCGATGTTCCCCGTGCGATAAGGCCGCGTACGACCTCTGGACGCAAAGCCGCGACGACGAAAGCGATCGTTTGATCGTTATTGAACGAAGTCGAATCGTAGTACGATCGAGTACGAGACGAATTCGCCGGCGA
>JAKBCQ010000165.1 GCA_021807585.1 Planctomycetota bacterium
CGCGATTCTCTAGAATTAATGTCCCATATCATGAAACCATGGTCGCGATCGTGTTGATTTCGGCCGCGGAGCTCGATGCCGGCGCGAGTGTATCGGGATAGCCTTGGCTCTCATGTTCCGAGGGCGCGATTGATTGCTTCGCGATCGATCTCTCGCCAAGCTCCTGGAGCGAGATCCCCCAGAACGATCGGCCCGATCGCGACCCGGACGAGCCGCAAGGTCGGCAAACCGACCGCCGCGGTCATGCGTCTCACCTGGCGATTCCTCCCCTCGCGAATCGTCAGCTTGATCCAAGACGTGGGAACATTTTTGCGAAAGCGAATCGGTATCGATCTCGGCGCAAGGCCCTCGGGCTCGTCGATTCGCTCGGCTTCCGCGGGCCTCGTTAACCCGTCGTTTAAGACGATCCCGCGGGTAAGCGATTCGAGAGCGGAGTCGGTCGCGATCCCCTCGACCTGCGCCCAATACGTTTTCGCGTGCGAAAATCGGGGATCGGTCAGCCGGTGAGCCGTCGCGCCGTCGTCGGTTAAGAGCAACAAGCCTTCGCTATCGCGGTCGAGCCTGCCCGCGGGATATACGCCGGGTACGTTCACGTAATCGGCGAGCGTCGCGCGACCCGAGTCGTCGCGAAATTGACACAAAACATCATAAGGCTTGTAAATTTTGATATACCGCATAAAAGGATTAGCTCGACGATTTATCCGTGTCCGAAACCCCGATCGAACGCGTCGATCTCGCGCAACTTGGCCGAATAAACGTTGCGGAAGGTGTCTTGATCGACGGTGAATCGGGGCGAGTCCTCGGTGTGGCGATGACAATGTTCTTCAATCAATTTATGCAAGAACTTGAACAATTGCCGAGGCGTGCGAAGATTCGCGAGCGCGTCTTTGAGCGTATCGTCGGAGACCGATTCGTCGATGAATTGACGAAGCCGCGGGCCGGCGCCGTCGGCGGTCGGGTCGATCGAGCACGCGCGGAGTCGATCGGTGGCGAGATCGTAAAGCGAAGGCCCGGTCCATCTGAGCGGTTTGATCAAATTCAACTTATCGGGGCGCGCCTTGTCGTAAAATTCCTTTTCTTCTTTCTCGAGATAATACGCGAGTTCGATCGGCAGCAGGAGTTTGACGCCGATCCCGGGATGTCTGAGGAACTTGTGATCGAGCAACGGCCAGATCAACGAGCGCATTTTTCGAGGGTCCCCCTCGATCATCTGCGGCTCGTCGACACGGTCGATCAATACGACGATCCCTGAATATCCAAGTTTATTGATAAGTCCTTGAAATTTGCGGAGCAATTCGTAGCGTTTCTCCTCGCCTCCGGTCGCCGACGACGTGGGCATCGGCTGACCTCCGAGTTCGGTCGGCTGAAACCAAAGGAGTTCCCAACGGAGCGCCCAGGGATCGCGGCTTAAGACTCTGAGTCCTTTGCGAATATCGGCGGCGAACCAGACGGCTCGGGCCATCCGCCAGCCCCAATAAAGCCAGCCCGCGCATACCACGAGCAAGAGCCAAGGCCACACCGACCAAACACGCAACCTGGGAAAAGCCGCGGTCAAGGCCGCGACGACGATCGTCGTACCGACGCCGATTTGGATGTCGCGACGGCTCCAAAGCGGGCGGAAACCCGAACGTCTGCGGAGCTTGCTCCAGCGTTGTTCGATCGGCTCGCGAGTCGATTGATCGTACAAGGCCGCGAGCAGGAGGAGGTCGCGGCGTTGATCGACGCTGAGGACGGTGAGATCGGCTTTCTCGGCGATCAGCTCGTCGACGAGGCGGGTCGTTCCGAGCGCCAGGATCGCGTCCATATGATCTTGCAAACGCCACGATTTGAGCGCCGAGACGTCGTCGCGAGCGCGGGTCGCGGCTTTGAAATGATCTAAAAATGGATTGAAATCGTCATAAGAGATTACAAACACGCGTTGATTGGAATTGGCCTGGTTGTGGGCTTCGAGTTCGGCCTCGGCTTGGAGCCTGAGCGCGGTTTTTCCGCTTCCTTTTTCGCCGAAGACGACGGCGGTCGAGGGGTCGACGGGGCTGCCGTAGAATTTATCCCAAGCGGGGTGATGGATTTTCCAGAGGCATCCGCTTTTGAAGACCGTATCGGTGCGTGCGTCTTCCTCGCTGAAGGGGTTGCCGACGATGCCGTGCCGCCGCAAGAACTGATCGGTTTTCATCGCGTGAAATCTCATCCCGAACCGAGCGCGAACCGAGCCGAAACGGACCGGCGTGGCGAGCGCGAGGCGAAACATTCGACGTATCGTCATAACCGATCGAGCCCTCGATCCGCAATCGACGTCGGCGGATTGACTGGCGCGCGTCGTCCGATCTACGATGATTTCACACTCAAACGTCCCGAGGCGGCGGCATGAATCGATCGACCACGCGTGGAATTCTGGCGTTGACGTTTTTTGTCGGCTGTATCGATCCTCCGCCGCGTGTCGAGCCCAAAATCCTTCGCGTCGCCGCGGCGAGCGAGCTTTTCGAGGCGGCGTCCAAGATCGTCGCCGAGTTCGAGAAGCGTTCGAAGGGAACGATCAAGGTCGTCGTCACGCACCGAGACTCAAAAGGTCTCGCCGATCAAATACGCTCGGGAACGAGCTTTGATTTATTTTTATCCACTGATATGTCGACGATCGATGCGCTCGTGAAAGACGGATTGATAGAAGCCGATTCGGCGCGACGGTTCGCGTTCGGCGTGCTTGTGATCGCTCGATCTCCCGACGCGACGGGTGAGATCACGTCGATCGCCGAGTTGGATCGGCCCGAGATTAAGAAGATCGCGATCGCCGATCCTGCTCAAACGCGCAGCGGCGCGGCGGCGACCGAGGCGCTCAAGAGTTCGGGCGTGTTCGAGCGGATCGAACCCAAACTCGTTCGAGCCGAAACGACTCGAGGGACGCTCGCCTTGATGCAAACAGGGAGCGCCGATTTCGCCTTCGTCGACGAATCGATCGCCGCGGCGGCGGGGCTCGAATTCGTGATCGTCGATCCCAAATCGTATCGACCGATCGAATACGGGCTAGGCGTCTTGAAGCGATCGCGGAACGCCGATCGCGGCCGCGCGCTCGCGTCGTTCATCACGAGCGAAGAGGGGGAAACAATCCTCGCCAAGAGCGGCTTCTCGCGCGCGTCCGGGTCGACTCACTAAGATAGAGGTCATTTTTCAAGAAATTCTTTTTTATGATTCATCCGCGAGTGAGGATCTGGTTCGAGAACGACGAAGGGTGGGGCTTCGGGCTCGGCCTCGTCGAGATTTTACAGGCGGTCGATCGAACCGGATCGATCAAGAACGCCGCGGTCGATTTGGGACGGAGTTATCGTCATGTTTGGAGTCGAATTAAAGAGGCGGAAGCGGCGCTGGGTCGTCCGCTCGCGATGACGACGGTCGGAGGCCGCGGAACGAGGCGAGCCGAGATCACCGAGGCGGCGCGGGTCTTGATCGACGAATTCCTTAAGATCCGCGATCGGACGATCGACTTCATGGAAAAAGAATGCGCGAATCGGCTCGATCGGCTTTCGTCGTCTTCGGTCAGAGATTGCTAATATTATTATCACTTTTCAGATATCGGCGAATAGCGAGACGGCGTTTGGGGAGGGTCGGCTTGATGTGCGGTCGATTTAGTCTGAGGGGGGATCCGCGGGTGATCGCCGACGAATTCGAGGTCGACGAGATCCCCGAGATTCCCCGCCGGTTCAACATCGCGCCGACGACTCCGATCGCGTCGATTCGGGTCGACGCGCACACGGCAAAGCGTGAATTGACGTTTATGCGTTGGGGTCTTGTTCCCGCGTGGGCGGACGATCCCAAAATCGGCGCACGGATGATCAACGCTCGATGCGAGACGATCGACGAGAAAAATTCATTCAAGCATCCGTTTAAACGTAAGCGTTGTCTGGTGATCGCCGACGGGTTTTACGAGTGGCAGACGACCGAGCTCGGCAAACGACCGTTTTTCATTCACAAGACGGACGATCGTCCGTTTGGATTCGCGGCGATCTGGGATCATTGGGGAAGAGACGGGGGCGAGTTCGAATCGGCGGCGATCATCACGACCGATCCCAACGCGTTGATGAAGCCGATTCACGATCGGATGCCGGTGATTCTGGGGCGCGAAGATTACGCGGCGTGGCTCGACCCGAATTGGAACGATGTCGCATCGCTTAAGGCGCTTCTCCGCGCGTGTTCACCCGACGGTTGGGAGGCGTATCCCGTCGCGAGCGTCGTCAACAATCCCAGAAACGACGTTGAAGCGTGCATCGAGCGGGTCGCTTGATCGGGGTATGTCGTTATTTTGCAACATGTGTTGAGCGTTTCCGCAACGTCGACTCGTTTTGCACCGACGGCGCCTAATTCCAAGGCGACTCTGTAAAAGATTCCAGCAAAGCTAGCCGCATCACCGAAACTGTGGAATCGCCCCCGCTTTTCTTTGCGCCAAGCTTCGTGATTCTTCACCTCGATCGACCCGGCGACGTACCTGGCGATCGACTTGGAACAGCCGCGTGAATGCGACTTCCAAACACCCGATTCGGCCTCGTGAATGACGATTTAACGCCTTGTTATTACTTATGTTATATTAATGAATTCGATCGGATATAACGGTCCGAGCGAGGGGGATCCCGGGGATTGAATCGACGCGACGATCGGACGATTTCTCGTTGGAAGCGCGAATCGAATGGATTCGAGACATTCTTGGCCTGGCATTTGCTCTATTGATGAATCGTTCGACTCGCCTCTTCCTAAGAGTGCCATGCACAAGGGATTGGAACCCGAAGGGTGAAAGTCTTCGTCGTCGCGATGATTTCGGACGACGCGCGTGGTATACTTGAAGTTGTGTTCCGAGTGATCGAACCAATTTGGTTTGAAACTCGTCTACACGGTGGGGACGAATCGAGTAAGATTGCGTAGCGTTATTTGTCCTGTTCATTCCGTCGAGCATGGGTTCATGAGCGGTGATTCGGTCGCGATGGGAAAAATGCGACGCGAACGAAATCGTGTGGAACCAAACGGCTCGATGAAGCGTTATTAATGGTAGAGGTTACGCCCCGGAACCACAGTCAATCGGAAACGCCGAAGCCTCCCGCGGAGCGCGTTTTCAAATAACCCGAGAAAGGGGTTCGCCATGGCGATGAAGTTGTCCGACACGCAGCGGTGGCAGCGGAACCTGGCCTCACTGATCAGGTCGGGGCTGCTTACCAAAGCGGAGATCAGCGAGTCGAACGGACTCTTCACGGTCCATGGAGTGTACACGGACGGTTCTCACTCGGCGCCCGTCGCGAAATACGGCGACATCCGTCGCGCCGAAGACGCCGCCGACACCGTCAATTATTTAGCACGGTCGTCTCCTCCCATTGAAACGAATTGAACCAAGTCGGGCGAACTTACCGAAGCGTTCGCGATAACCTGACAGCTTAAACTAATAAAGATCTTTAGACTAAAGTACTCGATGATCCCGATCGACCCGATTGCGGTCGGTCGGGATTTTTTTTGGCGAAGTGCGGCGCCCGACGGGATTGCGTTGCAACTCGGCGGGTCGACGCGCGCTCCGGTCGTAAATCATCACGATCGATTTTCGACGAAAAGCGTTGACGATCGATCGTCGAGCTTCTGTATAATCCGTGCATGATACTCGATTTAAATCACATGGCGGACGGGTCGACCGTCGCCGCGGATATCTGCATTGTGGGAGGCGGAATCGCGGGGATCGCGCTCGCCTCCGAACTGTTGAACGTAACCGGGCAAGCGGTTCGGATCATCGTTCTAGAGAGCGGCGGAGCGAAAATCGAGCGGGAGAGCCAGAAGCTCAACGAGGCCGAAGTCGTCGGCTTGAAGCACGGAACGATCCAGGACGGCAGAGTTCGAGCGCTCGGGGGGCTCGCGAACCTTTGGGCGGGCGTTTCGGTCGAACTCGACGCGATCGATTTTCAACGGCGCGATTGGGTGCCGCACAGCGGCTGGCCCTTCGGGAAAGACGCTCTCGCCCCCTATTACGACCGTGCCGCGCGGTTCATGAGGCTTGAAGGGCGCGTGGGAATCGACGCCAAAACGCTCCCGAGCCGCTTTCATCCTCCAGAATACGACGAATCGCTATTAAAACATATTCTTGCGGTTTTTGGACCCAAGCCCAATTTGCGCGGCGAGTATTCTCCCTGGTTTCGCCGCGACGATCGGATTCAAGTCGTACTCCACGCGAACGCGACGTTGATCGAGACCAATCGTGACGGGACCGCGGTCGAGGAGATCGAGATTCGATCGCTCAAAGGTCGGACGGCGAAAGCGCGGGCTTTGCTTTTCGTCGTCGCTTGCGGCGGGATCGAAACGCCTCGGCTCTTGCTCGCGAGCGATCGCACGGATCGCCGCGGGATCGGCAACGCGAACGATCTCGTGGGGCGTTTTTTCAACGAGCATTTGCACGCCAAGCTCGCCCGG